>JBBITX010000031.1:0-18358 GCA_037440545.1 Candidatus Bathyarchaeota archaeon | reverse complement strand
CAGCTTTCTTGAGCTTCCACTCACGCGTATAATGCTCCAAAGCCCTCTCCAAAATCGTCGACTTATCAACCCTCTCTTCCCTAGCTATCTCCTCCACAAGCCTAACCTTTTCCCTAGGCAACCTAGCCGAAACAACCTCAGACACAGCCAAACACCCGTATACGTTTTAAAACAACGTTTACATATTTAAACATTGCCAACTAAAAACCCGGCAAAATCACCGAATATCCTTCTCTAGAAGGTTCCATTTGAAATATCAGGTTATTCTTTCGGAAGCCGCTATGCCCCCAAACGCCAATTTTCCCATCCCGTCAACCCCGCCAAGAGTTCAAGAGAGTTCGCACGAAGGGCATATGACAGAAGAAGCATTTCATGAATCGTGCATGGCTGTGTTTGATGAATGCTTCTTTAATTAACTGTATTTCCATTTCGCTTAAGCTTTGTAACTTGCTTAAAACATATTTCTCGCTTCCCAACAATTGAATATCGAATCCAATACTGTGTAGAGTTTCTGCGATTTTTAATGCATCTTTTAGCGGCGGCTTCTTAGCGATTTTCTGCATTCCAGCCATCTCAGCAGACGGGTTTTATTTGGCCATGAGTGCAGGCATATTCACGTAAGACGCCGCCACGCTTGCCGAGGCTGGATTCGATTATGTGTGCACAACCCCAGACGGATTGGTGCTGTTTAGAAAAAGGGAATAACTGGGCATGGAAAACTACAGAGGGTTCAGTAAAAGTGCAGGGGGTGGGATTTGAACCCACGAACGCCTACGCGACAGGCTCCTGAAGCCTGCGCCTTTGGCCAGGCTCGGCAACCCCTGCTTTTGATATATGAAATTCTATGCGAAAAGGTTTAAAAGTTGCTATTTTGTACATTAGTTTGGTGATGAAATGCCTACGCATGGTTCGCTCTCCAAGGCCGGGAAAGTTCGCTCTCAGACTCCGAAGATTCAGCCTGTGCCAAAGAAGGGGTCTAACCCTAGGTTTAGGAATAGACGCAATTATGAGAAACGTGTTGTTTTGCAGCGGAAGCCTGGGCAGAACTGGATTTAGACTTTAGGTTTTATTTTTAATAATTTTCGATAGTTTAGTTTATTTGATAGCCCACGTTATTTTTATAGGCTGGAGAATTTGAGCTATCATCAGGCAATTAGAGAAATTATTGAAGCTTTGATGATTATTCCATCGCCTAGCAGAGAGGATGTTAACCGAATTAAAATGCGGGTTGCCTCCAAATATAAGCTTGATAAAATTCCTTCAAACCCGGAATTAGTTATGGCTTTGGCAGAGGATGAGAAGAGGCTTCTTCCAGTTTTGCGTAGGAAAGCGACAAGGACAATTTCCGGAGTTGCCGTGGTCGCCGTTATGACTCAGCCTCACCCTTGCCCTCAACCTGAGCCATGTGCATACTGTCCAGGAGGCCCTAAATTTGGCGTTCCTCAAAGCTACACTGGCTTTGAGCCTGCCGCCATGCGTGGTTTACAAAATAGGTTTGACCCTTATTTACAGGTTAAAAGCCGAATTGAACAGCTAAAACATATTGGACACAACGTTGACAAAATAGAACTTATAATAATGGGAGGCACATTTCCAGCCACTCCTTCGGATTACCAATTTTGGTTTGTAAAACGGTGTTTAGACGCCATCAACGGTGTGGATTCTGAAAGCCTTGAAGATGCCTTGAAAAAGGCGGAGAAAAGTCGAATTCGCAACGTCGGCATAACTGTGGAAACACGTCCAGACTGGGCTAAGGAGAGGCATGTGGACGTAATGCTCAGCATGGGCGTGACGCGTGTTGAGTTAGGAGTTCAAATTCCAAGAGATGAAATTTACTCCTTCATCGGAAGATCCCACACAGTTAAAGACGTTGTGGAAGCCACTCGAATAATGAAGGATGCCGGGTTAAAAATAGTCTACCATATGATGCCTGGACTACCCAAATCAAATTTTAGAAAGGATTTAGAAGCTTTCAGGGAGATCTTCAATAATCCAGATTTTAAACCTGACATGATTAAGATATATCCATGCCTAGTTTTGAAGGGCACAAAAGCTTATGAATGGTTTATTAAGGGTGATTATAAACCCTACAGCAATGAGGAAGCAGCAAACCTAATAGTTGAAGTGAAGAAAATTGTCCCTCCATGGATACGCATAATGCGCGTTCAAAGGGACATACCTTCCCAGCTTATAGTTGCCGGTGTAAACAGAAGTAACCTTCGCCAACTAGTGCAAAATAAGCTTAAAGAACAAGGCGTAAAGTGCAGGTGCATACGCTGCAGGGAGGTCGGCCATAAAATGGCATTTGAAGGAGTTAAACCAAACATGGAGAACATTAAAATCTTAAATATACGCTATCAAGCCTCTGAAGGCGAAGAGATATTCATCTCAGCTGAAGACTTAATAAACGACGTTTTAATAGGCTATTTACGCTTACGCATCCCATCTGAAAAAGCACATAGACCTGAACTTCAGAATGGAAAATGCTCCATAATTAGAGAACTCCACGTCTACGGCCCACTCGTACCCGTTGGAAAACACTATTCAAAAGCCTGGCAGCATAAGGGCTACGGCGGCATATTACTAAACGAGGCAGAACGAATTACACGTGAAGACTACAGCCTTAAAAAGATCCTGGTCATAAGCGCCCTAGGCACAAAAGAATACTACAAAAAGTTCAGCTATCATTATGAAGGCCCATACATGGCTAAAAATTTAAATTGAAAAAAGGGAGAGAGTTTCAAAGGTTAAAAATGAAATTTAAAGTTTTGAAAGAATCCCACCCCCCTCACATGCGGTAAAGTTAAAACCGTAGACGCCCTCTTTTCAATTAAAGTTTGGAGAACTTCAAATGGGCGAAGAGAGTTTTTCAGGATACAAGGGAAAGGTTTTAGAAACTCTCAAAAGGGCCGGAGCTGAGATAGGGGACTTAATCCGCGTGCAAAAAGAAGGCCAAACCTATGTGGGCATATTGATACCGAGATCTGAGTACGGGGACGATAAACACGTGGTTATAAAATTAAAAAGCGGCTACAACATCGGCATATGCATAACACCTGAAACGCGTATAGAAAAACTTGGAATGGGAGAAAAGCCAGCCTTCCTCCCTCCCCCACAGCCAGAGCAGAATCCACCCCTTCCCAAAGTTGCCATAATAAGCACAGGCGGAACAATAGCAAGCCGAGTTGATTATAGAACAGGAGCTGTTAGACCAGCCCTAACGGCAAGCGATCTTTACAGCGTTGTTCCAGAGCTCGCCGACATAGCCAGAATAGACGCCCACATCCTCTTCAGTCTTTACAGCGAAAACATAACTCCAAAGCACTGGAAAGAGATTGCCGAAATGGCTGCAGCAAAAATTGAGGAAGGCGTAGACGGCGTGGTTATAGCCCACGGAACAGACACCATGGGTTATTCAGCTGCAGCCCTAAGCTTCGCCCTTCAAAACCTGCCTGTCCCAGTGATTTTTGTGGGTTCGCAGCGCTCAGCAGACAGGCCCAGCTCAGACGCTGCCACAAACTTGACAGGCGCTGTGACAGCAGCTGCAAAAGCCCCATTCGCCGAGGTGGCTGTAGCCATGCATGAAAACCCCTCAGACACCCTAATAGCCATCCACAGGGGGACAAAGGTTCGGAAATGCCACACAAGCAGAAGAGATGCTTTCAAATCAGTAAACTCCCAGCCCATAGCGAAAGTGCAGGATAATGAGGTGAAGATGCTTGTCGACGAATACCATAAACGCAACTATTCAAAAAGGCTAGTTTTAAAGCCTCAATTTGAAGAAAAAGTTGCCCTTATAAAATTTTACCCAGGCATTAACCCTGAAATCATAGACTGGTATGTGGAGAAAGGCTATAAAGCCCTAGTCTTGGAGGGAACAGGATTAGGCCACGTTGGAAGTTACTGCTTTAAACCAATAAGAAGGGCTGTGAAAAATGGGGTTTTAGTTGCTATGGCATCCCAGTGCATTTGGGGGCGAGTGAACATGAACGTCTATGATCAGGGAAGAGATTTGCAGGCTTTAGGCGTAATACCCTTAGAGGACATGCTGCCAGAAACTGCCACTGTCAAGCTTATGTGGATTTTCGGGCAGACAAGCAACATGGAAGAGGCGGAAAAGCTTTTGAAAACAAACATCGCTGGAGAGCTGTCTGAAAGAACCATCTACAAAGAAAAAGGGGAATGTTTGGAGGACACGGCATGGAAATAACCAGTGAAGAGCTTGACTTAAAAGTGGGTTTAGAGGTTCATCAGCAGCTTGAAACTTCAACTAAGCTTTTCTGTGCATGCAGGCCTGAACTGTTCAAGGAAGAGCCTGAAATCACCTTTATAAGGCGGCTTAGGCCAACCCAAAGCGAACTTGGTCAAATAGACCCTGCAGCCTACTTCGAGTTTCAGAAAGGAGTGAGAATCCTATACGAAGCAAACACTCAAACCTCATGTTTAGTGGAAATGGATGAGGAGCCTCCTCACCCCATCAACATGGAAGCAGTTGAAATAGCTTTAACAGCTGCTCTTATGTTGAAGGCAAAGCCTGTAGACGAAATTCACGTAATGCGTAAAACAGTAATAGACGGCTCAAACACCACAGGTTTTCAAAGGACATGCGTAGTCGCCCTAAACGGAGAAATAAAAGTTGGAGAGAAAACAATCGAAATACAACATGTAAGCCTAGAAGAGGATGCAGCTAGAAAAATGGGGGAGGAAGGAACAATTATACGTTACAGAATAGACCGCCTAGGCATACCCCTAATAGAAGTGGCAACATCCCCCGCTATAACCTCGCCGAAAGAGGCTGGAGAAGTTGCCCTGGCAATAGGAAAGATACTTAGGGCTACAGGAAGAGTTAAAAGGGGAATTGGCACAATACGCCAAGACCTAAACGTATCAATAAAAAGGGGAGCATTAACAGAAATAAAAGGAGTTCAGGAGCTAGAGTTAATCCCCCTCGTCGTAGAATATGAAGTTCAGAGACAGCTGAACCTAATAAAAATAAGTGAAGAGCTGAGAAAAGCTGGAGCTAAGGAGGATAACTTGAAAGAGGAAATATTCGACGTCACAGAAGTTTTCAAGCATACAAAATGTAAGGTTCTCCAAAAAGCCCTAGAAAAGAAACACAGGGTGTTAGCCCTGAAACTTCCAAAGTTTAAAGGCTTCCTAAGTTTTGAGCTTATGCCAGGAGTACGCTTAGGAACAGAAATGGCTGACCGTGCAAAATTTTGGGGAAAAGTTGGCGGAATATTTCACACAGATGAGCTTCCAGCCTACGGAATAACAGAGGGGGAGTTGGAATCCCTGAAAGAAGCAGTTCAAGCTGGAGAAGAAGACGCTGTTGTTTTCGTTGCAGACACTTTGGAAAAAGCTCAGGACGGTTTAAAGGCGGTGCTTGAAAGAGCTAAAGAGGCCATAAAAGGAGTTCCTGAGGAAACCAGAGCTGCAAATCCTGATGGAACAACACGTTACATGAGGCCCCGTCCAGGAGCAGCTCGAATGTATCCTGAAACAGATATACCGCCAATAAGAATAACACAGGAATACGTGAAAAAAATTCTTGATTCCCTTCCAGAGCTTCCCGAGCAAAAGCTAGGCCGGTTAATAAAGCAATACAACATAAACCAGAAGCTTGCTGGACAGATTATAGATTCAGAATATGCTGAGCTTTTTGAAACAATAGCTGCTGAAAGCAACGTTTCACCCACAACAATTGCAGTTTTCCTCACGGAGACGCTTAAAGCTCTAAGGCGGGAGGGCGTTCAAACCGAGAAAATTACAGAAATCCAGATAAGGGAAATTTTTAAAAGCCTAGGCTCCGGACAGCTGACAAAAGAGGCCCTTCCAGAAGTTGTCACTTGGCTTTCAAAACATGAAGGACGAAGCATCACAGAAGCCGTTGAAAGCCTCGGCCTAAAAGTCTTATCAAAAGAAGAACTTACGAAAATTGTTGAAAGTGTAATTGATAGAAATAGGGATTTAATAATGAAAAATGGATCTAAAGCCTTCGGTCCCCTCATGGGCATTGTCATGAAAGAGGTGAGAGGCAAAGCAGACGTTGAGCTTGTAAGCAATTTAATAAAAACAAAATTGAAGCAGTTAACCTAAAAGCCGGCATGTCTAGGTTCCGCCTATTTCAAAATAATCTTTATTCAATATATCCTTGAAGGGAAACGACATTATTTCCTTCAAAATGAAGGTGAAGCGCGTAAATTCTAAAAGGGTATTTGTACATTTTATTGAGGGGAGGATTCAGAATAGAATGGGGGCTAAGCCTTTATGAAAAAAATTGAGGTTCGCGTCAAAACATCTTTTGGAGAAATACTCGTTGAAGGGGAGAACCCGCAGGAAGTTTTAAGCATGCTTGAAGCTTTTCCGAAGGATTTTGTGGAAAACGTTTCAAACATTGTTTTGAACAAATTTGTTCCCTCAGCAACAGCTCAGCTAAAGGGCATTTTAGAGTTCACCACCGAAGGCCCTGTTTTAGTAACTCGTGAGAAGCTCACCCATTATGAGGCAATAGGCCTAATATTGTATGGTTCTGAGGGCAGACAGAACACTGCAGCTCAAATTCAGAAGCTTTTAGATTCCAGCGGTATAAAATGCATGGTTCCAGCTCGCCTTAACGAGATGACTAGAAGGGGACATGTTTTTAAGCCGGATCCTAAGAGGACCGAGTTTAAACTTACGGTTCAAGGGGAAAGATGGATTGAAGACGAAGTTTTAGCAAAGCTTAGAGGTAAAATTAACTAATGAGCGGAGAAAAAAGCCAAATAATGGTTCACGTCAAGTACGGCGAACTTGAAAAAACCTTAACAGGCTCTCCAGAGGATGTATGGCTATTCCTAAACAAGTTTTTCAGCGAGTTTCTCCCCTCATTTGAAACTGCGAAGAAAATAATTTTAAAGATTGACCTGCAAAGCCTCATCGCCGACTGCGAGAACATAATGGCTTTTTCCAAGGAAGGCAGCTGCCTTCTTCTTCCTAAGGAAAAGATAACAGATCATGAGACCCTCCTTTTATGGCTATTAGCCCAACACCTTGGCTTTCAGTTGGGACTCACCGATAGCGAAAGCGTCTCAAAGGAGGAATTGCAGGCTAAACTTGGGAAGAACGCTAAGATCACAAGCACAAGGCTTGGAGAACTCGTTAAAGAAGGGTTAGCTTCTAAAAAAGCTGATGAAACCTATAAAATCACCAGCTACGGTTTGATGCAGATGCAGAGAGAAATTATTCCAAAGATAAAATCTAAAATTGGCAACTGAAAAGGCAGATTAAAAGGCTATTCCAAATCTTAAAAGCCAATTGGACTAACATTTTAAGTGGACACTTAACCATCTACTTTAGTTTAAATGGTTGGAATTCTGGAGCCTTCCCATCCTCTGAAAGTAAGTAATCTACCAGTTCTTGACTTATTATTGTCTTGCCCCCTCTAACTGGAAAAGCATATGGGAGAATTATAAAATGAGTTTCACCAGCCTTAATTGTTAATCTCCTTTTTATGGGAATTTCTGAAAGAGGTGTTCCTTCACTTACACATTTAGCCATGTAAACTGCCCCGTCAATGCCGAACTGAAACTTGCCAAGGTTTCGAGCTGCAGCTTCAGGTACACGGCTTGTTATAAGCCTAAATGTTCTGCCTTTCGGAGGGTGATCCCCCAATATTCCCCCTACAACCACCGCTTTTTTACAGGCAAAATCTTGTACCCTAAGCGGTTTTGAAGCTTTCATATCTAATATTATTATTTCCTCCGGACGGAATAGTTCTGAGAAACTTTCAGGCTTAACTGATCCAAATTTTGAAAGCTTAATTGCATGAGTTTTCTTTTTAACATTAGTAAAAACCAAACGATTTTCGCCAACGATTTTAGAAGCATGTCTGTATTCCATGATAAGCCACTTCCCTATTTCCGGCTCCAAATGTTCTATAACGAAGATTGGGGTGTTTTCAGCTTTGATCACTAACGAGATGCCCCTCTCAGATTTTAACATCCTCATTTCAAGGCTAAATATACGCTGTAATTATAAGGCATAGGCATCCACACACCATCCTCCATTAAGCTAATTTTCTAAAAAGTTAAGATAGGTGGCCATTTATGGAGGGGGTCTCTTTTGGGCATACTGATATCTTCTAGGTTTTCCATCCCTGCTTAGAATTCCTTCTTTGACAAGGTCTATGAGGGCGTGGGCTACAGCTGTTCTATCGTAATGGAATCCTCTTTTCGCCATCTCGCTGTGAACCTCGCTTAGGCTTTTAACTGTGGAAAACCAGCCTTCCTCCCAAAGTTTTTGGATTACCCCTTTACATGTTTCTGCTCTAGGTGTTGTTGATGCGCGCTCTGTTAGGATTGGTGCTTGTTTCAGTTTTTCCGTAACTGTTGTAAGTATGCGGTCTATTGTTGACTGCAGCTGATCTTCTAGGCATTCCACCTCGATTTCAACTTCTCCTATTTTCATTTTAACACGTATTGGCGGGGTTGAAGAGTGCTGGGTCAACTTTTCACCTTGTTGATTATTGAATTGCGCATCTTGTTCATGCACAACATTTAAATAGCCCACTCCCCTAATAATTGGCTATTGGTGAATCTTGGTGATTGAACAATACACTATAGCGTCAACATCAAGATATAATTTTCCACGAATAGGCATGGACTTGAAACTCCCGCAACGTTTCCTTGAAGTAAGCATCCATTCTCTTAAAAGCGAACAAAAACAAAATCTTCATTTTGGCCAAAAATTAATTCAACAAAATTCAACAACTTCCGAGCAGTTGTACGCCTCCCAAATCAATGGTCATCCCATAAACTTGAACCCTAAAACCCAGAAAACCATAATCTCCTCAGTGGACACTTCAAGCATAAAAATAGGCGAAACAAGCAAGGGCATATTGGTGGCTATAAGAGGTGCAAGCATCCTAAAGAATGGAGGAAATTACGAGTATCTTCGCCTAGGGCCCTTCATATTCCACATAACAGGGGAAAATCTTAAAGAAGTCTATAACACGTTGCAGAAGGCGAACTTTCCAGAGGGAAACCGTGAAGCCACACCTAGTTTCACGCAGATACCCTTGCGAATGGCAAGCATCCTTGAAAAATGGCTTCAGGAAACACTGTCAAAAATTGTTAGAGACGGAATAATACTTTTTGATGGCTCCCTTACAGCTGGAACTTTCGATAATTCAACTCATCTATTGAAGGAAATTTTAAGCAGCGCCAGAAGCAGGGGCAACATTGTTTTAGCCTTTTCTAAAGCAACAACATTGAGGCTGAACGGATATCTATTACCTGAAGCCCTACACCACTACAAGCCTCCATGTCTAGTAGAGTTACGTGAAATCAAACTTAAACCGCCCTTCTTTTTGCTTGGAGATGTTTATGTGGCAAAGCTATCAGAGGGCAATTATGCCTTTAGACTTGACATAGACAGGGAAATTCCAAGGGAAAAAAGAATTGAGGCTGTTGAAAGGCTTCTAGGAAACGATTTGATAACGCAAAGCTACCCTGAAACTTTAAGGTTGGCGCATATACTTTGCACTTTTACAGCTAGTGAGGTTATAGCCATTCAGCATTTTATCCAACAGAAATATGGATTAAAAATAGTCAGCAGACCAAACATGCATAGGCTACTATTTGGGCCCTTCGGGAAGGGAGAATTTCGCTATGAAGCTTTATAAGAAAGAGGGCAACGTTGTCCAAATTTTGAGCTTCCCAAACGAGGTGGCTGAGAAGGGCGACTACCTACTTATTGAAGACTCAGAGGCAGGGAAAGCCCTAATAGTTCAAGTGATAGATGTCCAATTCGCAAATATTCCAGGTGTGCTTGAAGAGCTTCTTCGAAGTCTTCCAGACGGAGGCAACTTGGTTCAGGGGGAAGACTTTGACCCTTTAGAAATTTCCTCCCATATAACCTACATTCAGGATTCAAGGCTTCTTGTATGTAAGATTAGAGCCACAATTGAGGGTGGAAGTTTAAGTCCAAGCAGTTCATGGCTTCCCTCTCGATCCCAATCCTCTATAAAGAAGCTTTCCATTTCAACCCTGCTTAAGCTTGCCAAAACCTCTGGAAGCCTTCCAATTATTTTAGGATGGACAAAGGAATCCTCACCTTTGACGATTGATGCCTCATATCTTGATGGGCGGTTAAATATTATAACTGGAAAGAAGGAAACTGGCAAGTCTCATCTTTCAAAGCTTCTTGTGACAAGCCTTATGCATTATGGCGCCATAGTTATAGTGTTAGATCTAAACGGGGAGTATGCAGGGTTAGGGTTAACCTCAGATGAAAAGAAAAACGCTTACCACAGCAAAGTCAATGTTTTAACTCCCGCTCAAAACTTTAAAGTAGCCTTAAAACAGCTAAACCTTCATGTTCTTCTAAACATACTTGTACATGCACTTCACCTTCCAGGAACCTCAGCCAGAGAATTTAGACGTATATGGCAATTTTTAAAAGATAGGAACTCCCTAAACCTTCATGAGCTAGGCGAGACAATACGTAACTGGAACTGTAATCAAAACGTGCGGGACGCCCTTTTCTCCCGTTATTATGCCCTTGTCAACTCTGGTTTCTTCACAGACAATGCTGCCGAGGGGACTCTTTTAGAGGAGTGCCTATTCAAGGCGCGGGGGGAGGGCGGCACCATTGTGATTAATCTTCGAAACACCTCTCCTATTGACAGGCAAATAGTTGTTGAATACGTCCTTGGAAAACTTGTGGAGCTTCTAACAGGATGGAGGCTTAAGGCTGTTTTTCTATTTGCAGAAGAGGCTCATCTTTATCTAAGGGAAACCTATTGGGATGACGTGGTAACTAGAATGCGGCACTTTGGAATATTCACAACTTTCATCACAAACCAGCCTGACACAATCCGAGAAAACATTTACCGCCAAGCAGATAACATATTCCTCTTCAACTTCACAAACGAGCACGATTTGGAAGTAGTTTCAAGAGCTTCCCGCATTGACGCGGAAACAGTGAAGTCTATAGCTATGGATCTGCCTCCCCACCACTGCCTTGTCCTCGGCAAGGTTGTAAAAGATTTTCCAATAGTTGTGAGGGTTAAGGCTTTAGACATTAAAACAATGGGGGAGACAAGGCTTTTCTTCACCGGAGATTTTGCTAATGAAAAGAATTAAGCTTTTCAAGTTTCTCCATGTTCCTTTGAAGGAAAGCCCTAAATGTTCTCGTCAAGTCGTATTTCTCCGCTTCAGCCAAATCCACCCATAAGAGTTCTTCAGCGTCGCTTGAAGCTTTTAAGTTTCCACCCTTAAACTTTACAATGTAGTCAATGATGATAAAGTGGTATTTCACATCTCCCTCATCGTCTCTAATTATGCTTTCGACGACATCGATAAGCCTTGGATCATCCACGTCGAGTCCTGTCTCCTCTTTAACCTCTCTAATAACTGCGTTTTCTAGAGTTTCACCAAGCTCCACTAAACCGCCTGGAATGCTCCACTTTCCTTTTCCAGGTTCTCCCTTCCGTTTTTCAAGCAGAATCTTACCATCTTGAATAATGACTGCACCAACCCCTAAAATCGGCTGTTTCGGGTATGTCCTCTTAACCATTCTAAGCCTCAACTATTTTGCGCCTTAACTCCTATCTTAAATATCATTTCAATATTTAATTTATATGGGATAGCTGAGGTAGCCTGAAAAAGTTTCAGGCTTTTCACTTATAAGTGTAAGCTCCTTATCTTTAGTCGTCAAGGTGAAGAGGGCTATAATTGTGATGAAAGATGAAGTTATGCCAGTGTAACGTGTGA
The DNA here is from genome assembly GCA_037440545.1 of Candidatus Bathyarchaeota archaeon. Classification (GTDB taxonomy): domain Archaea; phylum Thermoproteota; class Bathyarchaeia; order Bathyarchaeales; family Bathycorpusculaceae; genus JAVZIQ01. Next base: position 6,602 of record JBBITX010000031.1, on the reverse strand, counting down.
TTTCTGTAAGGTTTACTGTTTGAGAGGCTATTTCAAAGTTGTATGTAACGGGCTCACCTAAAATAATTCTTGGAGCACCCCAACCTGTTTGAACATATATAACTTGCGTTGTTAAACTTCCTTCTCCATAATCGAGAAAGCCGTCGAAGCCATATCTGCCTTTAAAGTAGTATATGCTTGTATTAACGTTAACATCTGCAACGTAAACTCCAAAGGAAACCCTAATAGGCGATGTGACATTCAACCCTGCTAAATTAAACTCTTCACATGCCTTGTCTTTGTTATAAATCAAATTGGCTGAAGCCAATCTGTTTAATAAAACCCTTGTTGTGTCCAAAGCTGTTTCAGCAGCATAGGCTTCAATGTTAGGCAGTTGTAACCCGACAAAGTCTATGTGAGGAGTTCCTTGACAAGTATACTGAAAGGTTACGGACTTGATGCTTCCCTGAATTGAAAGTCCTGTTGAAGCGTAAGCGGTACCTGCCAAGAGGGAAGCTGTTAACAATCCAATAATAACTTTCGATGTGAAGCTTAATCCTTCACCTTTGGAACGTGTCAGCGTTAAATATGGAGGAGAATAAAAATGCATTGCTGATCTATAATGGCTGATTTTCTCCCGGTTTACCACTATTAGTAGCATTGCGATGCCTGCAAGGAAACCTCCAGCATGGGCGAAGACAGCTGTACCTCCAGCCGCTCTGGCGTAGCCGTAAACCAGTTGGGTTGCAAACCAAAAAATTAGGTAGTAAGCTGCCCTAACTCTAAAGAACATTGGGAATATGATGACAGGCAGACCCATAATAAGCGATGTGCCTGGATAAAGAATTAGATATGCGCCTAAAACTCCGCTTATAGCGCCTGAAGCTCCTATCGCAGGAATAATATATGCTGAAATCCCCTCTAGAAAGCTGAAGGCCGTGTGAAACATGCAGGCTAAAATACCTGAAATCAAATAGAGAGCTAGATATCCAGGCTTACTAAGAACGTTTTCAACAGCTTTCCCGAAAACATAAAGGAAGTACATGTTAAAAAGTATGTGGAAAAAGTCTGCATGGAGAAACATGGAAGTAAATAACCTGTACCAGTGGGAAAAATTCAAAATAAGCGAAGGAGCAAAACCGCCAGCGCTTACCCAGTAATCACTTATTTCAAGAAAAAGATTACCATAAGAGGTTATGAGATACACGACAAAGTTTACAATTATTATTCCTAATGTTACACTCGGCTTTTTACCGTGAGAGAACATTTCCATGGGAAAGCCCACGCTTCCAACCCTTAAAGCCAAACTGCATTACCTTTCTAGATACTTTATTAATGGATGGATAAATTGTTTCTTCAAATATGCAATGGCCGGTCTTATCAGTAACTTCTGGTGAATTCTCCCGCAAACCCCCTTTTCCGTTTTCATTCGCCAAGCGATTACATGAAGCCTTTAAAATTGTTGTGGTTTTTAGGCCCTGTAGGCCTCATTCTATAACTAGCTGGAACGTGGCTCCGCTCGAGCTGCAGAAACTCAGCGCGTATTTTTTTGGATGACTTTTCTTTTACTCGCGTAGGTTTCCCTTGAAAGCAAAGTATCGCGCGCGAGCCCTTCCTATGCGCGGGCATGCGCCCTGGAATAGTCAGCCATAGTTAAAGAGGCAAAAATAGAAGCCCTAAAAAGCATGGCGGAAGGTGGCAATTCGTAAGCGCACTAACGTCAAGAAAGATACTAATCAAAAACATTAAAATAAAAAATGGAATAAAAATGGGATTTGCTAAATGTTAATAGACACTTACTTGGCAGGGGCTTTTGCAATTTTTAGGCCAAGCGTTCTAGCCTGTTCTATATCTTTCTCGCTAGGCGCTTCATGTATAGCTATACCAGGTTTTATCCACATCGGGTTAAAGTTGCTTAGGATTTTTCTCTATGCTATCGAGCGCGATAACCTGCCCACCACTACCAATAGTGAATGCGCACGAATTCTTCCGCGAACACAATCCCTAAAGGCGTATATATTTGCGAACATCATTAGAACTCGTGGATATCGTGCTCGAAGGGCGGCATGGATTCCCTGATTCCTTTTAAAATAAGTTAGGTGGCTATATCAATTTCTCTACTTGCGCCTTCACTTTGCTCAAACCCTTTTCTGAGTACTTCTCAACCAGTTTATAGCGAAGGAACCCCTGCTTATCTATCACGAAGACATAGCAGAGGTCAGGTTTTGTAACGCCTAAAATCTTCGCTGCATTTCCATCCCAGTCGATCAAAGGCGGGGTAGGAAAACCTTCCTTCATTACATCCTTCATTATGTTATTTTTTATGAATTGCTTTGGAAAAAATGGGGGAAGTTTTCCAATAAATGCTAATTCAACATATTTAAGATCTTTGCGAGCTCCGTACTCTTTCTCAAGCGCCTTTCTCCATTTCTTCGCCTCCTCCATTGCTGCCATACCTCCTCCGCCAGACAAGATAAGGGGCTTGCCTTTGAAACTAGACAGGGAAAACTCATGATCATTGATATCAGAAAGAGAGACGTTTGAGACATCGACTTTTAACTCTTCTTCAGATGGACTCATTTATCTACCTCCTTTCGGTTTCAACTCTAACCCGCTCTAAAAATAAGACTTGCGGTAAATCAATGTTATCGAGGTATGATTAAGTTCAGCCAAAGGCGCCGAGACTGGATTTTCGTAAAATGGAGAGGGAAGCAACTGTATCTATTAATATTATTAGCCAAAAGGGGGGATTGTTTTCCCTAGCTTTTTCCCAACCCGCTTCAGGAATGCTATAGCACATAGGCTTCCTATGAGTCCCCAACAAGCAAATGCTGCATTTGTTCGATAAAAAGCGTCTCATTATGCCCATCAATGGCGCTACAATGAACGTCATCCACCACAGGATAGGTCACATAGCTGAATGATATGCTGAGTAAATCCGGTCGACCTTGCCGAACCAATAATTCTGACGGCATCATGGATTAGCCATTGATCAAAAAATTTTATAAGCGTTGCAAATGCTGAAAATATAAAAAATGGGGAGAATTGTGGCTCCAATTAAAAGATCAAGAGTTAAAAAATCGAAATTAAAGAAGTGGGCGAAAGAGAACATGAAAGGGGTGGAGAATGAAACCATCCCTTCGTTCACACCAGATTTATCGGAACTTGATGAAGAAGGCATTAGATGGGATGTCCGACAAAGCATAAAACACGGATTTTACTCTACTCTCTGTACATGTGAGGCTGGATTGACCTTTGAAGAAGCCAAAAAGTTCGTAGAGATAGTAGCTGACGAGGCCAAGGACAAGATTTTAGTGTCGGTCCCAATACTTTTCGACAGCATGGAGAAGAACTTCGAGATGCTCAAGCACGCCGAGAAGGTAGGCTGCGACAGTGCGTTACTCGGCTATTCGCCTAATTATTACCCCAAATCAGAAGAAGAGATTTATAAGATCACCGAGGAAATGTGTGAATCTACCAACCTCGCTATAACTCTCTATCCCCATCCCCAGTATAACTTTGAAAGGTTTCATGTGAGCGGATTTCCCCCAAACCTTATGGAGCGGTTCGCGGACTTCGACAATGTGGTGGCGGTAAAGATCGGTGAGCCCGGACTGGCCGCCGAATGTGTTCGCCGTTTTGGCGACAAGGTTTTGGTCTCAATGCCCCAAGAGAGATTTCTGCCTCTAAATTTTTTGGCATACGGACAGCAATGGATAGGCGCCGGGCCATACGAAGTATTTGGCGAGCATCTAGTGAAGTACTTCAACTTAATGTTGGAAGGTAAAATGGATGAGGCGATGGAAATCTATTGGAAAATTACGCCCGCTAGGGTGATATTCGAAATGCAGTTCGCGCCTACAGCGCAGCTGGGCACATACCATTGGACTCAGCACAAATTTTATCAATGGTTGATAGGTGGAAATGGCGGCGTTACAAGACAACCCTGCATGAAGCTGTACATTCATGATATGGAGCAAACCAAGATAATGATGATGATGGCAGGGATAGCCATTAGAGAAGCACCCTACGAAGAGTTTTTCATGGGCAGAATGAATTACGAACGTTTAAAGGAGAAATAATAATAGGCAAACCTACAGCTATGATGTGGAACGCGCATAAATATACAATATGCACTTTATATAAACTTTACGCAAAAGCAAAAACTACACTAAATTTAAGAGAACAACATTATTCTCTTTAAAACTGTGCTAGGACAGATTAAAAACCCCAACGCTTAAGCAATATATAAATTATATAAATTTAAACTTCCCAATAAGTTTACTCTATAACTGTTCCTATATTCTTTCCCTCGGCTGCAGCTAAAATGTTTTCTGGTTTAAATCCGTTTAAAACCACAACTTTTAAGCGTTTAACCCTTAAAACCTTGACAGCTTCCGGGTCTAAAATTTGGTGTATTCCAGCTATATGAGTGTTTTGAGCTAAAACCTTGGATAAATCTTCAAAGTTCAACTTGTCGAGTTTAACGGCGTCCGGATTTTTCCTAGGATCCTTATTATAAACTCCTTCTTGGTCTGTGGCCTTAATTAACAAGTCGGCTTTAATACGGTCAGCCAGTATTGCTGCGACAGTGTCCGTTGTCATGCCTGGTTTTAGGCCTCCTAAAACTGCGATTTTCCCTTTTTTTAGGCATTTCACTGCTTCCTCTATTGTTAATGGAATTTTTTGGCAGCAGGTTCCGCCTAGTTTTTTGGCCAACAGTTGGGCATAAAGCCTGGAAACTAATATTGCTAACTCATCTTGATCTTTGGTTTCAAGTCCCAACTTTTTTGCAATTTCTATAAACTCTCTTGCTAGGGCTCCTCCGCCCACCACGACAGCTATCTCATTTTCTTTCTGATTTAGAAACTTTATAATTTCTGCATATTTCTTTATAAGTTCGATGTTTACTGGACTGGCGATGACTGAGCCGCCCACTCTCAATACGATTTTCATTCCTGTGGCCTCGGCTAAATTATGATTAACACGTTTTAAAAGAATTTGTTCAGTCCCTGTTTTGTTTTGACGCCTCTTACTTGAAAGTTTAGGGTTTCTCCGAAAGTTATCTGCGTTCCATCTGTTGCAGCCACTGTGGGGACGCCTGTTTTTTCCTCGATACGCTTTGCTTCCTTAGTAGGCCCGGTGAATATCATCTGCATTCCAAGGTGGGTTAATACAGCCTGCTCAGGCTGTGTTTCCTCAATGATTTTAACGGCGTCATCTGTTGTCATGTGGCCTTCCCAAGGTTTTCCAGCTGGACGCATAACACAAAGCATCAGAAGCCTAACGCCTTCATAATATTTTCCTATGCCTTCAAAGTATTCGGTGTCGCTTGTGTAGGCGAAGTCTCCCCAATCTTTTGTTTCAAACCTAAATCCAACAGCGTCTGGATCTGTATGCCTAGCTTCTGCAACGTGAACTAATATTTCTGAAACCTGAAATTTTAGGTTTGGAACCGCTTCAATTAATTGTTCCAGCATCTGCTGATGATACTTCGAAATTGAGGGTTCGCAGATTTTGCTTCCTTTTAAAACGCTTTTTGAAGCAGCAAGCACTCCACGCTTTTTAGTCATGCCTTTTGTCATGGCTTCAATTAAAACCTCTGCGTCTGTGTAGTGGTCTGGATGAGCGTGAGAGACAAATATAGCGTTGATTTTCTGAGGGTCTAAACCTTCATTGACAGAGTATACTAGAGCCCCTGGTCCAGGGTCCAAATGTAAGTTTAAGTTTTCGTCTATTATGCGTATTCCAGCTGTCCGCCTCTTCTGTGTGATTGTTGTGAATCTTCCTCCGCCTGTTCCGAGGAAGATTATTTGAACTCCGGCCATGTTTATGGCTATGGCGCTCCAACAATTTTTGCTTTACCCTTTTCCATGTGCATAGTTCCTCAAAATGTTTTTAAAATTGTAGCTCGCTCAATTAAAGGGAAAGTTTAGGTGAGGCCTCTTGTTCGAAGAATGGGGACTGCTGGGTAACGGGGTTGTTCTTCTGTTATCCCTTATCCTCTTAGATAAAGCAAGCGACTGGGCTATAACAAACACGGTTAAGGTGGCGGACATCACGGGTTTTGGAAAAACAACGGTAGGCTTTATTTTAGTTGCGTTCTCAACTTCTCTTCCAGAGCTTTGTGTCTCCATCTTCGCAGCAGTAAGCGGGGAAAGCATAGGAGTAGCCATAGGAAATGTTTTAGGCTCAAACATTGTTAACATATGCCTAATACTAGGCATATGCTTTTTGCTTGTAACTTTAAAAAGTTCTGAAAGCGTTAAACTTGCTCCAGTTATAACGAGGGAAGAGGTGGGAACACTATATTTTGGACTTTTTATAGCTTCTGCCATTCCTATAATTCTGCTTTATATAGGGTATGCAAGCAGATTCATCGGTGTTATAATGCTGGCAATTTTCATATTTTATGTTTACCAACTTTCAAAAGTTAGAAATATAAAGGATGAAGGCTCCCTTGGAGAAGAGCATAGAAGGCTGCCTAGATACATGCTCTTTACACTTTTAGGAATAGCCCTTGTTGTTTTAACCTCTTATTTCATTGTGGATTCTTCATCGTATATTGCCTTAAGTATCGGAGTCCCTCCGGTAGTCATAGGCTCTACCGTAGTTGCCTTTGG
>JBBITX010000030.1:0-18429 GCA_037440545.1 Candidatus Bathyarchaeota archaeon | reverse complement strand
TTTGATGTCTTTCCCTTAACATTTTAATGGTTTTTTCAGTGAATTTTGCCCATTGGTTGAAGTTTTTTATTTTAGCTATTGCAGAGTCTGCTCCTATTATTATTCCTGAGGGGTCTATTTCTCTAATGAGCTTGACTTCCCCAATTGTTGGAGGTTCTGTAATCTTTAAATTTTCTGCGACTTTAAGGTTCCATTGAACCTGTTTCTTTACATCTTCTAGGCTTACGCCTGGGTGGAGGGAGTCTAGGTAAATTTCCCTTGTAACTTCTTCGAATCTGAAGATGCATTTATCTGTTATGACTGCTGCTGGTCCCCCTCCATACAATCCTGCCTTTTTTCTGGAGTCCCAGCCTTTTAAGTGTCCGGGAGTTGTTAGGTAGTCAACTTTGGGTGCGAAGCGTCTTCTCTCTAGACGCATTATTATAATTGTTCTTTTGGCTGAGGATCCAATGTCGTTTCCCCCGCCTGAGCCTGGAAGCCTTATTTTTGGCTTCTGGTAATTTCCTTCACCCAATAAGACAGTTGTGTTTAGATTGCCGTATCTGTCTATTTGCGCGCCTCCTATAAGGCCAACGTCAATGTAGCCTCTCTGCATGTCTGAGAAAGTTCTCCACAATGATGTTACGTAAAAGGCTCCGTCTGCACATGCGCTGTCTCCCACGTTGTAGCTTACCCTTTGCTGCATTGTTCCGAAGCATCCTGACTCATAGACAAGTGTTATGTGAGGGGCATGTGTAGCCTTTGCAAGTAATCCAGCCATTAACGGCAGTCCAATGCCTACAAAAACCGTTTCCCTGTTTTTTATTTCTTTAGCTGCCGCTGCAGCCATCAACTCTGAAAGCTTGTAATCTTTAGCGTACAATTTTCTACCTCAACCTGGGTATTCTATTACACATGCGTTCAATCTTTGTGCACCTTTTCAGTCGGTTCCAGCCTACTTTATCCAAAAATTCATTGTGGCTTTCACAGCTGTAAACCCATTCGTCAAGCCATTTGGAGAAACCCTCAACGGTTCGGCTATGCTTTACATAGTCTAACTGGAACATTATGTCAAAAGTGTAATAGCCTGTAAGAGACCACCAATATGAGCCGTAGGGCACCTTAACCACGGCGTCAACGCAGTAGGATGGGATAACAGTTAAGTTTGGACATTTTCTAACTTCATCCGTGGATATTATCTCCTCGCATGTTATTATCGTATGCTTGGCGGCTCTAGCTTTATTGTCATCGTTTCCTATAAACCCAAATATCTGTGCGTTTCCAGCTGGATCCGCCCTTTGGACATGTATTATGGCTACATCTGGATTGGCAGCCTGAATTAAGGCAACGGGTTCCCCGCAGTAGGGATCATTAATCACCTTAACTTTAGGGTTGTACTTTGGTATGTCACTTCCAATTAATGATTTAAGGGGCATGAATGGAACATTCAAGGCGCCTGCAAGAAAACGGAGACCCATTGCATAATTGCTTGCATCCTCAACCTCTATAAAATGGGGGATGCCTTGCTCCACAGCCCTGCGAAAGTTAGAGGCTAACCCTGGAACACCATATGCCAAGTATGCGCCCTCCCATCTTTTAACGCATCCAGCTCCAATTAACATGTCCACATCGTCGTTGTTGCTGTCACAAATCAAAGTTAGATTCCTCTTTTTCCGGCGTATTATCTCATGAACAGCTGCCATGGCTATTCTACCGCAGAAGCCTCCGAAAGCAACAGAGCTCCCATCCTCTACAAATTTGTCTATGGCCTCACTCAAACTCATTATTTTATCATCAACCCCTCTATCCATATTCCCACCCTTCAAAATAGCCTTCGAAGCCCCCTCACTCAACCCTATAAGAGCTCGCGCTGATTTGCCTTTTACACTTCTACTTGTTTGAATGGCTTCCAAAAACTTTTTGAAATGTATTTCCTCATGTCTTCAACTGCAGCTGAGGGCAGGGGCAAATCCTTCATTGTTAGCAGGCCTGGCCTTGCCTCAATAACTTTGGGGATTAAGTTTACAACTATTGCCACTGTGGCAGTGTCTCCGTGGACGCATGGCTGAATCTTCTGCCTAATTATTGGAACTCCATGTATTGTTATGGCGTCGAATTCATCTTCAGCGCCTATATAAGCTTGAAAATCGAGAATTATAACCTCGTCTTTATTGATTACGCCTTTCGCCCTCTGCCTTAAACCTGCAGTCATGCCAGCTTCAACTTTTATGTGTCTGCTTTCCACTGGTTTTTGGGCTATTACCGGTTCAACCGGTTCTGCTATTATTTGATCAAGTTTCCATGAAAGTGCATCTGCAATCAAAGCGATTGACTGTTTAAGTCCAACGTGTCCAGTAATCTCTCCAATTTCAATTTTCTTTCGAAACTCCTCAACGGTTAAGCCTGCCCCGATTTTTTTCTGAAAGGGCAGCCGCCTAGAAGCTGCATTCAACACTCTAACAGCTTCAATTCTCTCAATTTTCTGGCAAACAGCCGTAAGTGTTAGTACAAGAGTGTCCATGAGAAAACCAGGGTTTACCCCCGCACCCAAAACAGTTACACCGTATTCCTTTGCGAGGGCATCAATCTCCCTTGCAATTACAGGATCAGTATAGTAAGGATTGACAAGCTCTTCACATGTAGATATCACATTAACGCCATTTTTTATTAAGGCAACCAGCTGTGGATGTACATCCTTCAAAAAAGAGGAAGTTGCATGTATAGCTATGTCTGGCTTAACTCTGGAAAATACATGATCAACGCTTTCTGAAACTTCAACTCCAACCTTCCTTTCTAAGCCTAAAACTTCTCCCAAATCCTTACCAACCTTTTCCATAGAAACATCCACGGCGCCAACTATTTCCACCCCTTCTTTTTCCAGCAAAAATTTCCCAACTAAACTTCCAATGGCTCCAACCCCGAAGAGAACAATCCTCACCTTCCTCATCCTAACCCTTCCCTTTCATAAACCATTACCGTCCATATCTCTATAAAATTTCTTAAAGGTTCCTTCGCACGCATCCATAATCATCGGCTAATTACCCGCCGCCTTCAACATCTCACACAAAAATAAAATAAACATGGTTATAGCCATTTCTTATGATCTAAAACCTTAGCATTTAATTGTTTACTGTAGAAAAGTTATTTCTGTAAAATTTATGTTTAAAGCAGCCATGCAGATTCTCCTATTTCTCACGTAATCTAATTGAAGTTTCTTTTTCCATCCGTCCAGCTTAAAGATCTCGTTATGTCAACGAATAGGAAATAACTTTAATTATGTCTTTCAGGGTTTTGCTTCAGTCGTGGCGAACAAGGCTTACCAACCCGAACTATTCAGGGGGAAATATAAGTAACCTCGATCCTTATCCAGTCCAAATATATATCTGAGGGTTGCTGTACCTTGTTATGCTCTACTTTTGTCCAAATCATATCATTGTTTATATTCTCCACAGCCCATTTTGTCCAGCTAGTGATGTCTATCCAGAATGTAGTTTCGACTTTTGGCAGTTGGCCACTTGACCATGATTTAACCCAACTGTTTCCTCCATCAGTCGAAACATACAAAAATATTTCTTCATCCTCATTTGTCCACACGTCTAACCCCACTCTAACACTGATTATTTGGGATCCGTTGGGAATAGCAAAGCCATATCTGCCATAATTCTGCATGTCTTTATCTTTATTTGAGCTGGCGGGGTTGGAGTCGTCTTCATATGCATTTTCTGGATTTTCCCATTTCCCAGTGGTGGTTGTGGGTGATTTTGTTTCAGTAGTTTGCTTGGAGATTCCGTAAATTCTGCTTGTCACTTTTATGCCTCGAGTATCGTAGACGGTAATCACTGGAATTGGCGAGGTTGGCTGGGGAACTTCACATTCTATTATGTAGATAACTCCATATTTTTCATCTGTCGATCGACTAACACGGAGATTCGTGTAGTTAAAACCGCTTATAACGAAGTTTTCTTTTCTCAAGCTTGTTACAGGGTTGTTGTTTTCATCTGTAACTGTTACATTAATTTTTATAATGTAGCGGGGAGGCTTTTTGGGCTCTTGAACTGTCACGAGTAAAAGTTTGCTTGCGTTCATTATTTTCAGCGAGGTTTTTGCGGTGAATTTGTATCCGGCTAATCCTATTGAGGTTATGTTCAGCGTGAACGTTGCATTGGCTGTGGAAAATGATTTCGTTTCATTCCAGACGGTTGTTATAGTGTCGTTGGAGTGTTTTACAGATACGCCGTAGCCAGTGTATATACTTGATAGGTCTTTTTGCCATTTTTCTATGTTTTCCTTCAGAATATTCTGGTTAGGCGATATGCTGTTTGTGAAGTTTACAAGACTTAGCTCCACTATTTTTTTGGCGCTTAGTTCTATGTTGCCTATAAGGGTTAAATATTCTTCCCATGGTTCGTGTTTGTAATAGGTTACTGCTCTATGCATTAGGGCGCCTATGGAGATTACCATTATGGCTATCATTAGGACTGCTATTATTACGAACTGTCCCCTTTTCTGTTTTATTAGCCTATTCATTTTTCACCCTCTTGAAAGTTGCAAAATTAGAATTCTCGGATCATATTTTGCCATGTATTCGCCTTTTTCGCCGCGTTCCGCATAGCCTACCAGTCCATAGGTTACTGAAGCCACGTTTTTAGAAATTGTGAAGGTTGTTATTTCGCCATAGAAAATTGGTTTATCGTTAATTTTGATGCCATCCAAATTGTAAACAGTCATGTTAAAGCTGACGTCAAACGGCAGGGTTACTCTTAAAGCAGCTGTTAGATTTTCCCACTCCTCTTTGTAAACGAATCTTGGCAGAAGCCCCTGTTTATCCAGGTCGTGTAGGACGTTGTATCCGAGTTTTTCAAGCTCCGTAGCCTCATATTTTGGGCTTGTCGGAACTATAGCTAAAATATTGGCAAAAGACAGAGCGAACACTATGACAAGGGAGGCAAGTATTACCTCAATTACGCGCATCTGCCCTTTTAAACCTTTGTCCCTAGTCATGGAGACTCTTTCCATAGGGTTAACTCTGAGGTGTAAGTCATACCTGAAATCATCACGCTTCTTTGAACCTTTGCGGTTGTGCAACCGCTTTTCGGGATGGGACCAAACTCAAATATGTTGGTTCCTAACAACTGGGGGTAAGGCGTTGTGATGATTATTTGTCTTCTTCCCCCTTGACCCGTTCCATCGTCCGCCCAGAAGTCGAATATGACAATTACAGGGTCAGAGTCGTGGAGACCAATAAATTTGCTGCTCCAACGTTCGAATGGGCCCTTCCCACTGTTGAACATAGGATCCTGGCTGCCCGTAGGCTCATCATTATCCATCCAATTCCAGATTGAACCTTTACTGTCTAAAGTAGCTATGTGTAGGATCCATACGTTTTCTTGCTGTTTAACATCGTTATAGTCAGGCGGATCTTTCCAACTTGTTAGAATAATCTCGTCATAGACTATGTTTATTCTTGCAATAGTATTGTTTATAGGCTGTTGAGAGGAAATAACGAGCGTAGCCACATCAGCAACAGTCACTCTTAAGATTACCACGTCATAGTTTATCGTTATATCTGAAGGAGCAGCCAAGTTGACAGTACAACTACATATTCCCATTTCATTCGTTTTGATTGAAGGAAATCGAGTAATGTTAAAGTAGAGTTCACCGCTTCCTTTTTGCCCTGCACAAATAACTATTGCAGAAACCATAGCATTGGGGATTGGGCCTCCGTCAAGATAGTGAACTTTTGCTTCATAATATAACATGTTGCCTGTGCGTTCATGCTTTAAGAATGTAACGTTAAAGGGTGGAACAATTCTTAAACGAAATCCGTACTCGTTTAATCCAAGCATATCCTTAACTCGATTATAATCACAATAGTTCAGGGGATTACCAACAACCAGCCTTTGAACTTTATCCGGGTCCAACACATATAACGTTGAATCTTCAGCGCTTGCTAAACCGAATCTTTGAACGCGTGGATCGTTTTTCTTAAAATCCCTTATTGAACCCCAATATAATGGATATCCCGTGTCTAACAACATTGTGTTAAACACGTTTAGCGCCGTGTTTCTCAGCTGCTGCTCATCCACAGCTTTTATGTTTATGGAACTCATTGTAGGCAGTATAATAACAGCTCCGACGAAAACTGCCCCTACAACGAGGATTGCCATAACGTGGTCATATACAGCGTTCACCATTTTTATTTCCCCAGTATATTTCTAGCTATAGGCTTTATTAAGTCTTACTAATATAGATAATCTATCCAAACAAAAACCCCATCATAAGTTCGATTACATCCAGCAACCACCACGCCCCTCCCACTTTCAACGAAGTTCTTTGATCCCATCTTCAAGCCTGGAGCAAACCATGCTTCAGCTGAGACTGAAGGCCTATCTTTAAGGTAGGCAACCACATTTGATGCTGCGCCGCCATCCCCCTCAATTTTAACAATAAACTGTGCATTTTCAACATTTGAAGGCATATAAATCAACTCCTTAGTCAAATGTACATTAAAATAGTCTGTGGAGTTAACTAAAAAATATAAATTTGCAAGAGTGTTAGATACGTAATCTGCAATCTCCTTCAGTTCTCTTCGAATCATATCTGCTTTAATGTTATCAACCACCATAGCATAGAAAAAGGGCATAACAAAAATCAGTATAATTAAAGCCATGGTGCAAATAAGATGGCTAAGAGTTGGCGCCGCCATTTCTCCATCCCCCTTAAGTGCCCACCTCTATTTCTGCAACAACAAAATTGAAAACAACTTTTCCAGGATCCAAACTTATGCTGGTTGAGCCAGTTAATCCGCCTAGATTAACTGTAACATCACAGGTATTCCCTTCAACATTATACGGACCAAAAGGTTTGGTTGATATACCCTTATTCGTAGCTACTAAGTCAAATTCGTTTATGCATCTTAACATTTTATTCGCATTAATTTTAATTATCAATATGTCTACATAATTAACATCAGCACCGTTAACTTTAACAAGGGAGGTTCTTAAAGCTCGAACTCTATAATAAAGAGTAAGGGAAACCATGCTTGACTTTTGTTCGATTAGGGCTACTCCATAGCTTTCCGCAGTTTTACTAACAGCTGTCTTCTCATCCCCGAAAAGGTAAGATTTGTAAGGGTATCCATAGGTAACGTAATTAGTTGAAATATTGTACCTTATGCAACCAGTGAAGTTGGAATATTGCGCTTCAGGGTATCCTTGTATTTGAACGGTTAGAGGCAATCCTTCCGCAGGGTTATCCGGCACTATCTCTAGCACTCCATATTTAACTGTGAATCTTGCTGAACGTTTCCCTTGCCTATCCCATGCTACATCCCTTACTGCATCGTCAAAGGTTGCGAAAGACTTTTTTACAGTTTCGAACTCTGAGACTCCTCTTTGACGTTCAAGCACTTGGTAGGCGTAGCTGCTTGCCACCAAAACGAGCACTATGGTTGTGGCTGTTATTATAACCATTGAAATTGCAGGGCTTGCAGCTTTCCTGTTCCTCATACTTTCTCCCCTAGAATTTTACGAACATCGGTACCAGTTTTGCTGCTAGGGCTGCAACCACAACCAGTATGGCTGCATGTTTGAAGCCTGCTGCAATGGATTCTTCACTTATTTTTCCTGCAACTATCCCTATAAGGTAGCTGTGGAAGATGCATGAAGTGACGAATGTGGTTATCATTGGAGTTAGGTCTTTAGGCTGGGTGCTTTCTACAAGGCTTAGGGTTCCTGAAGTGAAGCTTATCATTAGCGTCGTTGTGGCTACAAGCATTATTGCAGCGAAGTAGGGCATCATTATGTATGGGCGTACAGCCATCTTCTTTTCCTTTTCAACTTCCTGGGTTAGGCTGTTAAACCTTGCAAGGGACTCTATCATGGCTATTGTTCCCCCTCCAACGTCTATGGTTTCAACCAGAAGGAACATGACGAGCTGAGCCATCCAGCTTTTAGTTCGTTTAACAAAATCCATGATAACTTTTCTAACTGGAAGTCCCCAGGAGATTTCTGAGCTTATTTTCCGAAGCTCCTTACTGAACTCGCCGTAGTCCCTGTTTGAAAGGCTTTCAATACATTTTTCAGGTGAGAGCCCTGTCTTCCTAACCTCTGTTAGGTCCCTTAAGAAGCTGCTTATTCCCTGCTCCATATTAGCCCTTTTACCGCTAACTTTTCGATGGACTACCGCTGCTGGGGCTGTGGCTACGAAGAGGGCTAGGGATATGGCTAATGGCAAATCTATTATTGTTTGAAGGAAGCTTATGAATGGGAATTCAAAGTAGCCGAAACAGTTTGTAAGCAACAAAAGCAATGGCATGGCGAATAAACAGCTGACTCCGAAAGCCTTATAGGGACGCATTTCAACCACTGGGGTTTTCGGCTGCATGCTGTGGGCAAGGTAAATGAAAACCAGCGAAAGCATAGGCGTAAAAACGTAGGTGTAGAGAATTATGCCTGAATACATGGATATTCCAACGCTGTATATGGATTCCACGCTGAAGAGTATGTAGAAACAAAGGGACATCAAAACCATGACTATTATGAAGGTTTCAAGAAGCATTCCAAGCCTTTCAGCTGCAGCCTTCACACGAAGAGCCCTTATCTTAAAAATGTCTTCAGCTTTTCTCTCAAGAAAGTGAACTATATCCCCGCCAATTATAACCGTTGAAGCATAGCCGGCGAAGAAATCTCTAAAAGTGTCTAGGGGGTTCTTCTTGGCAGCCTTTTCTATGGCTGTTAGGGGGTCTATTCCGAAAATCTCCACGTCTTTAATGATCTCTCTTGCCTCCCCCTTCATGGCTGGCATAAGCTCAACTTCAGCCAGCCTCTTGAAACTTGTATAGGGAGCTATTCCTCCAGAAGCCATAACGCTTATGTAAGCGGCTGCGAAGGGCATTTCCCTTTCCAATCCGCTTGCTCTGTCTCCTGCTTTGGACAAAGGCATGAGGATGAAGCTTAACATCACGTAGGCTGGGAATGGAAGCAGAATAAGTGCAGGTAGAAATCCATAAAGGAGGAATATGAGTATTGAGGCTATGGATATGGGAGTTGTCAAAACAGCCATTAAAAGCATTAGTGAAACGTATGTTTGCGGGTAAATTTTTACCTTAGCCCTTTCCAGCTGGTCTTTAATCTTTCCAAAACGTTTAAGGATTGAAGGAGCTGTGCTTCCGAATATGCGAAAGGACCAGGCTTCAAGGGCTTCTAGTAAGGGCAACGGCTTCCACCTCTTCTCCGGCTATAACCTTTTCATATATTTGTTGGGGTCTTGCATAGTATTCAGTTATGATGGCAGCCACATCCCTGTAGCTTCTCACGTTATGCATCCTCATCCACTCTAGGATTTCCTTGCGCCTTTCAATCTCAGCTATTAATTCTTTCTTGCTTCTGCCTAAACGTTCAGATATTCCTGAAAGCATTATGCTTTCATCCAACGCTGCCAAGTGCTGGTCTTTTGTAGGCTGCCACTTAAAAACGCATCTGTAATCTTCATAGTCTGCTATCTCATTTACGTTCATAACACGTCTATAGGCCTTTTTCTGTTCAGTTTTTTGAAGGTTAACCCTTTGGACAGAGAGCACTATGTTCATTAGTGGGATGTATGCTGGCGCAATGTCCATGGGCTTCTGTGTTAAACGCTTTATAGCTGAGTTTAAATCTTCAGCGTGCATTGTGCACATTCCACCGTGTCCAGTTGCAAGGGCCTGGAAAAGCACATAGGCTTCTTGACCCCTAATCTCCCCAACTATTAAAACGTCTGGACGGTGTCTCATAGAAGTCTTCACAAGGTCGAAGAGGGGTACTTCTCCAACGGTGCTTCCGCCCAGGCCGTAGCTTTGTCTAGCTATTAAAGAAACCCAGTTTTCATGGGATAGGTTAAGCTCCGGAGTTTCCTCAATGGTGATTATTTTGCTTCCAGGCTTGATTAAACATGCTAAGGCGTTTAAAGCTGTGGTTTTACCTGCAGCTGTTCCGCCTAAAACCATAATTGAGGCTCTATTTTCCAGGCAGAGCCAGAAGTATGCAGCCATCTCCTCTGAGAATGTGCCTAGATTTATCAAGTCAACTATTGAGTAGGGGTCTTCCCTGAATTTCCTAATTGTGAAGGCTGTGCCGAAGGGTGTTATCTCCCTCCTATAACATACGGCAAGCCTATGCTTGCCTGGCAGGGAGGCGTCAACAATTGGGAAGGCTGAGCTTACATGTTTTCCAGCCATGTGTACAAGTTTAACAACAACGTTGTCGAGCTCCTCGTCATTTTCAAACTCGAGGTTTGTCTCTAAATTTTCATAGTTTCTATGCCAAACATAAACTGGCTTATTAACTCCATCACATGAAATGTCCTCAATGTTTGGGTCCCTCATTAAAGGGTCTATTCTGCCAAACCCTACGAGGTCCCTCTCAGCATGATAGAGGATTTTATACCATGATACGTCTGGAAGCCAGCCTAGGCTTATTCTATACTTATTAACAATTTTTTTAGCTTCCTGGGCGAAAAATTTTCTAGGATCCGTTATCTCCTCTTTGGGCGACTCTATCTCCGCGAGAAGTATTTCTAAAATTTTGTCGTATACGCTTTTCTCGTGTGCATCAAGCTGTAATTCGTCTAAAATGTACTTGTACTCTCCAGTTTTAGGATTCTGAACTATGGCTGCATGGGCGAAAGGCTCGTAGAGGGGATATCTCTCCATAACTTTGAAGCCTTTCGGCAATGGTTTCGGTGGAGGCGGTGGTATAACCACTGTTTTCTTTTTCCTAAAACTGATTCTAAGTTTCTCTCCAAGTTTCGGCATTGGTTTATCTCCTGTAAAGTAATACTATTAAACTGTAACTATTAAATATTACGTCTTATGAAATAATACTCATTCTCACCAATACATAACCAAACTACATCCATTAAAAATTCAAGAAATCCTTAATGTTACAAAAATAAAAGCCTGGAAGGCGTATTATTAAAGGCTTAGCTTGAAAGAGCCCTTTTCGAAAAGTCTAAATGTTTTAGAAATTCAGGAATGGATTGTAAACTTTTTCGTTGCCAATGGTTGTTTCAGGGCCGTGTCCAGGGTAAACAATGTAAGAGTCTGGCAGGCTTGAAAGCTTTAACAGCGATTTTCTCATTTCTTCATCTGAACTATGAGGGAGATCTGTTCTTCCTATAGCCCCTGCAAATAAAGTGTCGCCTGTAAAAACTAGTTTGTCGCCTATAAGGGATATGCTTCCAGGAGTGTGGCCAGGCGTGTGCATAACCTTCAACTTTAACCTGCCAAATTTCACAAAATCCCCGTCGGAAAGCAGAACATCTGCCTGGGGAGAGTAGGTTTTTAAACCTAGATATTTTGCAGAAGTCTTTCCTAGAATTCCAAGCATGAAAGCGTCACTCTCATGAATCATAATAGGCGTTGAAAATTCCTTCTTAACGATGCCATTTCCACAGGTGTGATCTGGATGGCCATGGGTGTTAACAACATAATTGGGCTTCAAACCATTTTCATCAATGAATCTAAATATTTCTTCAGCTTCAAAGCCGCCGTCGAATCCCGGATCTATAATTATGGCCATTTTTGTCTCTTCACAAGCTACAATGTAGCAGTTGGTGAAAAGCTTACCTACAGTAAACTTTTTGACTAACATTTTCCATCCCATGAATTTTAGTTTAAGCTCTAATAAAGCTTTTAAAAAGGGCAATGCGAATTATATGTTTAATTTCGAAATTTTGATTTTAGGGTTCCAATAAACTTTTCTATTAGGCTATGTTATAAACAAATCGGCTGTTGATAATAAATGGCTGCGGAGCCCTCAAATACAAATTCGGAGCTGCAGATAGAATTTGAAAGGTTAAAGGAAATTGTCTCTGCAAACTTTCAAATTGAAGAAGCCCTAATAGAATATAATATTCCAACGTTTTACCTTAAACAGCCTCAAGAAACTAAGCAGGCTTTTCTAAAAGTTCTTGAAAGGCTTGAACCTTTAAATTTGATGGCAGCCCTTCGTAGAGTTGACGGTAGGCTTGTCCTTAAAATTGTTCCAAAACCACCTGTGAAACCCAGCAACATCCTGGTTAATTGGGTCTTACTCTTCGCAACTATTGGAACAACTTTCCTCACGGGCTATATGTTTTCAGCAAGCCTTGCAGAGATAGGGGGAGCAATAAATCCAATTATGGGCGGGTTCGCCTTTACAATATCGATAATGGCTATTTTTGGAATTCATGAAATTGGACATAAATTGACTGCAAATAAGAAGGGTATAGAGGCTACGCCTCCCTACTTTATTCCAGGTCCCCCTCCGGTTTTTGGAGGTATAGGAACATTTGGAGCTGTTATCTTTCAAAAATCCCTCCCCCCAAACAGGGATGCCTTATTCGACGTTGGGATGAGCGGTCCAATAACGGGTTTTATAGTTGCGGTTTTAGTTACAGCTGTGGGATTTACCATGATTGTGCCTGCCCAGCCAGCCGAAGCAACAGTGCTTCCTGAGCCTTTAGCCATGTACTTAATTGGAATTTTACTTGACGGTTTAGGGATGATTCCTAAAGGGGAAAATTTATATATGCACCCTGTAGGAATTGCGGGCTGGGCTGGCATGCTTATTACAATGCTTAATCTGCTTCCTGCAGCCATGCTTGACGGAGGCCACATCGCCCGCTCCATAGCTGGCGACAAGGTGAGAATTGCCCTAACAGCCTTTTCAATTCTTCTACTTTTAATAACTAATTTTTGGCTGATGGCGTTATTTGTGCTTTTCATGTCTTCGTATAAGCATCCTGGACCCCTAGATGACGTTTCAGCCCTTTCAAAAGGCCGGAAAATTTTGGCAATAGTTCTGGTTGGGATTTTTATCTTATCCTTTCCATTCCTCTATTAAACGGCTAATCTTTATTAAGGGTTATAAAGATAAATTTGGAATTTAGCTTTCCAAGGTTGGTTTTTGTAAAAATCCCGTAAGCCTTATTATACTTCCACAATTGTTGCATTTTATAACAATTTCAGCCAGCTCGTCTCCCTCAGTTTTTGCATCTATAATCCGGTAAACTTCCTCTGTCTCATCTTCTGGAGATATTATTGCACCGCAATTTGGACATGGGAAAGATCCCTCTCCATCGATTTTCGTAAGGTCGATTAAATGCATAGCCATTTTATTGCCAAATGCTTTTCCCATTTGAATGTAGGCCTTCCTTAATTTTCTAAGGATATTTTTCAAATAAATATAATTAACGATTATGAATTGCAAGTATGGATTAACGCTTCGAAAGGGTATTTGAGTTTAATGTTGCAGCATTCGTTAAAAGTTAAAATATTTAAACTTATTTTCGGAATTTTCACATATGAAATCTAAACTTGATGTAAAGGATTTAGCCATACTAAATTTGCTTCAGGAAAACTGTAGGTTGACAGCTAAAGACATAGCTGAAAAGATAAGCTCACCCATAACAACTGTTTTCGCTAAAATAAAAAGGATGGAGCAGCTTGGAATAATAAAAACTTACAGAGCTATCTTAGACCATAAAAAATTGGATTTCGGAGTTACAGCCTTCATTTTGGCTTCGTTCTCCTACGGATTGAGTAAGGAGGAAACTCCATTATCGCAGAGGATTATAGCGGAGCAAATTTCAAAATTCCCAGAAGTTCAAGAAGTTCACATTATATCTGGAGACTGGGACATCCTAATAAAGGTTAAAGACAGAGACGTCGACGCTGTTGGAAAGTTTGTAGTGGATAAGCTTAGAACCGTTAAGGGCATAGAGAAAACATTAACATGCCTAGTTTTCGCCACTTTGAAGGAAACAACAGCCATACCGATATCCTTGAAAGCACAAAAATAAAGCATGGAAAATTTTCAGTGTAAAGCAGCACCTATTAAGGCGGCTTAAAGCCATAAAAGCATAGTGTAAGGTTTATTTCTAATGATTTCTAAAGCTTAATGACGAAAGTGTAAAGCTGAGGTTTATGAATGAAATTCGATGTGGTTGTTGTTGGCGCTGGAACAGCTGGCTGTTTGGCCGCTAAAAGAGCCTCAGAAGCCGACTTAAAGGTTTGTTTGGTTGAGAGAAAAAGCCGTGAATATATCGGGGAGAAAGTCTGCGGAGACGCCTTAGGAGAGCACCACTTGAAAGCTTTAGACTTGAAGCCTCCAGGAGAAGTTTTAGAGAGGAAAATTGAGGGTGTGAAGATTTATTCTCCAGACATGGAGACAGTTTTCACTGTTAGGCATGAAGATTTCTCAGGATACCTTTTGGACAGACACCTTTTCGGACAGTGGCTTTTAAATTCAGCTCTTGACAGTGGGGCTGTCCTGCTTGATTCAACACAGTGTCTGGAGCCCATAGTTGAGAACGGCTTTGTAAAAGGGGTCTTAGCAAAGGAAATTAAAACAGGCAGTAAAGTCAGGATTGAGGGGAAGGTTGTTGTGGACGCCAGCGGCTTCCTAGCTGTTGTTAGAAGAAAACTTCCGGAGAATATGGAGATCCAGCGTGAGATTTCAAATGATGATGTGGAAGCATGCTACAGGGAGATAAGAAAGCTTAAAAACGCCGAGTCTGAAAAGAATTACTGCGAAATCTACCTTAACCAGAAGGTTTCCCCTGGAGGCTACACGTGGATTTTCCACAAGGCTTCGGGAAAAGTAAACGTTGGCCTAGGAGTTTGCATGCGTAAGGGTTTTCCAAACCCTAAAGAACAATTCTATAAACATGTCCTGTCAATGCCGCTTTTTGAGGGTTCCGCCATCCTCGACAGAGGCTTGTGGTATGACCCGACTCGAAGGCCCCTTGACAACATGGTTGGAAACGGAGTTGTAATTGTAGGGGATGCAGCATGTCTAGTGAATCCAATACATGGCGGAGGCATAGGCCCTTCAATGTTGAGCGGTTATCTCGCCGGAGAAGCGGTTGCAGAAGCCTTAGAGAATGGAATTCCAAGCCGTGAAGCCCTATGGCCCTACAATATTAATTACATGGAGCTTTACGGGAGGAAACAGGCTGGGCTTGATGTTTTCCGACTACTTCTATTGACATGTAAAGATGAAGACTTGAATTATGGTATGAAATATGAGCTTCTCACAGAGGAGGATGTTTTAAAAGCCGGTTTAGGAGAGGAGTTCCACCTAAAAATAACTGAGGCGGCGAAGAGAATTTTCAGAGGGTTAAGGAAGATTCGTTTTCTAAACAAGTTGAATTTTGCAGTGAAAATGATGGGAAGAGTTAAGAATCACTACAAGAGCTATCCTAAAACCCCTGAAGGCTTCCTGAAATGGCGTTTAAAAACTGAAGAGCTGTTTAAGGAGGCAAAGTTAAAGCTTTTAGAGTAGGTTTTATGCGGGTTGCGGTTTTAGCCACAGGCGGTAAGGATTCGACGCTTGCCCTATGCAAGGTTCTTGAAAGGGGATATGACGTTGAGTGTTTGGTTTGCATGTTCCCTTTAAGGGAGAACAGCTGGATGTTCCACTACCCAAACATAAGGCTGGTTGACTTATTTGCAGAGGCTGTTAGAATCCCAATTGTAAAGGCTGAAACTTCAGGAGTTAAAGACGTGGAAGTTGAAGACCTTAAACGCGTTGTTAGAAGGCTTAACGTTGAAGGGTTGGTTTCAGGCGTAATTGCCTCAAACTATCAGAAAAGATTGTTGGAGGAAATTTGCAGGGAGCTGGGAATTAAATGCATTTCGCCTTTATGGCAGCATAACCCAATAAAACTTCTAAGAGAAATGTTAAATCTGAAATTTGAGGCTGTTATAACAGGCGTTTACGCTTATGGATTTGACGAGAAATGGCTTGGAAGGACAATTGATGAAGAAGCTGTTGAGGCTTTAGTTGAGCTTAACAGGCGTTTCGGCGTATCCCCAGTTGGCGAAGGAGGAGAATATGAAACCCTTGTTTTAGACGCCCCAATATTTAGAAGAAGGATAAAAATTGTTGAAGCTGAAAAAGTTTGGAAGGGACAGGCCGGCTACCTCCATGTTAAGAAGGCTATACTAGAAGAGAAAGACCGTTAAGCCCAAAAGCTTTGGAAAAGTTTATTTTGTAGAGCGACGAACTCATTTGAGCTGTCAGGTTCGAATCAGAAGGGATGTAACATTAATGTTGAACCTTAAACTATAATTGAGGTGAAATGTAAGTTGGCTTACAAATACATTGCTGAGGCATGGAAAAAGCCTGAGGAATCCTACGTTGAAGAGCTGATGCGTCAGAGGCTGATAGAATGGAGGAGGCAGCCAGCAGTTATAAGATTGGATAGGCCTACACGTTTAGACAGGGCTAGAAAACTTGGATATAAGGCGAAGCAGGGCTTCATAGTTGTCCGAGTTAGAGTGCGCCGTGGAGGTTTAAGGAAGCAGAGGCCTCGATCTGGAAGAAGACCTAAAAGGATGGGTGTTAAAAAGTATAAGCCTGCAAAAAGCCTTAGGCTTATAGCTGAAGAGAGAGCTGCAAGAAAATTTCCAAATTTGGAGGTTCTGAACTCCTACTGGGCTGGCGAAGATGGACGCTTCAAATGGTTTGAAGTCATAATGGTTGACAAGAATCATCCATCTGTAATTTCAGACAAGGATGTAAACTGGATATGTCAAAAACAGCATACTGGAAGGGTTTTCAGGGGACTTACAAGCGCTGGTAAAAAGGTTAGGGGATTAAGGAATAGGGGAAGGGGAGCGGAAAAGGCAAGGCCAAGCAGGAAGGCTGCAACAGGAGAATAGCCTAATGGCTTTGAAGCCTATAGTGCAGAAGAGAGGTGGAGAACAACGCCCTGGAAAAGGCTTCAGCATTGGAGAATTGAAGAAAGCTGGATTAAACCTTAAACAAGCCTTGAAAATGGGCATACCAGCTGATTCCAGGCGGAGAACAATACATGAGGAAAACGTTAAAGCTTTGAAGGATTACATTTCAAATCTAAAAGCGTCAGTTAAGCCCACGCGTAGAAAGCCTAAAAGCAGGGAAGTAAGCCAATAGTGTATGTAATGCAATCTTCTAAAGTTCCGGTGGCATACATAGAAATAAGGGTGTTTGCCCATGCAACAGAGGATGAAGAAAAAGTTTTAAAGGCTGTTCGAAACATCCTTCCACGGAAAATCAGCGAAGATATAACATTTAAAAAAACTGGCTTAACAGGACATCATGGAAACCCAATAATTCTCTACCAGGCTAAAATTAAAGAAAAAGAATGGATTAGGGCTTTCTTAGAGGGGCTTTCAGCCGGTTTATCAAGCTTAGATAAGGAAGTTTTAAATAGGGAAATCAAACAGCACATTGATAAGGGATGTTTATATATTAGGCTGGATAAACAGGCTGCCTATAATGAAAGGTTTAAGTTTTGCTCAACCGACCCCATACATGTGCGCATACACTTTAAAAGATCCAATCCTGATGAAATCGTTAAGATATGTGAGGATTACGGGATAATTTGATGGGGAGAGTTTTCGCCGACATACATTTAAAGCCCAATTTAAAAGACTTTGAACAAGTAAAAAGCATGGTGAAGCGGTCTTCAGAGCTTGGCTACCGCCTAATATCAATACCCACCAGCCTAGCCTGCGGGGAAGAATTGGTTAAACAGCTGCGAAGCATATGCCGCGATGAAGGCGTAGAATATGCCTCCCGCATAAATTTGAAGCCTAAAACAGTGAAAGAGCTTCTTCAAAACTTGAGGAGGTTAAGAAGAAAATTTGAGATAATTGCTGTTGAATGTGAATCAAAGGCTGTTTCAAGGCAGGCGGCGAAGGATAGACGTGTAGACCTCCTCAAATTTCCATCCATAGATTACCGCAAAAGGTTTTTCGACGAGGCTGAAGCGGAACTGGCCTCAAAAAGTTTAGCTTCCATCGAAATTGACATAGCCCCAATCCTCACGCTTGAAGGCTTTGCAAGAATAAGGCTTATTTCAGCTTTGCAGAGGGAAACAGCAATTGCAAGAGCCTACAAAGTGCCCATAGTCCTTTCCAGCGGAGCTACAAATAATATGCTTATGAGAAAACCTCTGGAGCTGGCTTCATTAGCCATGCTCTTCGACATGGATAAGAACTCATCATTGGAGGCTGTTTCAAAAAACCCCACAGCCATTGTTGAGAGAAACAGGGAGAAGCTAAACCCAAACTTTGTAGCTCCTGGAATTCGAATAATTCGAAGGGGGAAAAATTGCCTATAAAGATAAAACGCCGCTACCTAGCTTTAAAAATTGATTCCTTTGAAAAAATAAGCTCAAAAGATTTCATTAACGCATTGTGGGAAGCAGTTTTAAGGCTTTTCGGAGAGTACGGCGCCAGCAAAACAGGAATGACCCTAATAGATTATGATGAGGAAAAAGGACATGCAATAATAAGAGTAGCCCTCAAAGAACTGGAAAAAGTCAGAGCAGCCATAGCTTCAATAACGAAGGTGCAGTCTAAACCTGCGGCAATACAGGTTTTAAAAGTCTCAGGAACCTTAAGATCCCTTCGTGAAAAACAAAATTTTAAATAAAATT
>JBBITX010000029.1:0-18677 GCA_037440545.1 Candidatus Bathyarchaeota archaeon | reverse complement strand
CAACCCTGGCGTTTGTTGCAGCTGTAAGTAAACTGCTCTTCCCAACGTTTGCAGGTCCCGAAATTACTATTTGAGCTGCCCCCTCCTTTTCTATGAAAAACTTAGACCCTCCCCTCCCAGCCTTTCTAGCTTTCCCCTCTTCTAACTCTCTACGTAAAACAGCCATCTGCTTCTTAACTTGAGCGCAAAGCTTCGCAGTTCCCTTATGCTTTGGAACAAGGCTTAAAAAATCCTGCATAAGCTGAAGTTTCAATTTAGGATTTCTAGCGGCAGAAACTTCAGCCCATTTACGCTTGGCCTCAGCCGGCAAGTTCGTCGGCATAAAATATACACGCCTAAAAATAATTCAAAAACATCTTTAATATCGTTTCGATTGAACAGTTATCTTTCAACAAGTTCATTATAAACTTAAAAATTTACATTATGGAAATTTCACTCGCAAACCCCAATTTTCTATTCATTACAGCCCACTTTTCTGTAGCAGCCGCTATATGATTTAATTTTATTACCACAGAGACGGCAGTGCTGGAAGCCCAAGCATCACAAGTATTGCGGATAAAATCATGGTTATTATCCAGTAGATTATTCCTGCAACCACTGCTATTACTAAGGCTTTAAGCCAACCGCAGTCAAAAAAGTGTTTAATTAAGGCGAGCCAAACCACAATCATTATGAGCGTTCCAAGAAGCGCTCCAATCACACCGCGAAGCAAAAAGCTGAGAACTGCGTTAATTATTACTCCCAGAACACCAATCCAGACGGCATCAGTAAATTTGGCTTTTTCTCTACCGACAAACCATTTACCAACATGCCAAAGCACTGGAGCCAGTATGACAGCAGCTATCACTATCTGTATAACAAGTGATGTAACATCCATTCAGGTTCCTTCGCATCTCCTTTTTAGGCCGGTAGACTTATAAGTTTAACGGTTAGGAGCCACCGAAGATAGGTTTAGAATTATGAGGAAAACTTTGTAATTTGAGTGGGATCCACTAACCTTTCAAGTTTTAATGTTTAGTGCTAAAATCTCCAGTAATTGAATAAAGATGCAGTGTAAAAAGCTGAAAATAATAGCAAGAAACTCGAATGTTAGAGAAAGCCAGCCCTGCAATTTCCTTGAACTTAAACTTTCGCACCTCACCTACTTAAATCAACTTTATAGGGTTAACGAATGTTGCAGCTGTTATCACACATTTAGTTCCGTTAAAGGACGCTAAAAATACATATTCTACATATTAACCAAGTATCTCTCATAGTCTTTAACAACGAATTTTCTTCCTTTTTGAATGACCTTAAACCCTTCTTTTTCGAGTAGTTTTTTGTGAGTCTCTGCACCACCGGGATATTTCTCGTTCAAGAATCCGCCGGATTTAAGCGTACGCCAGTAAGGAATGTTCAAATTTTTTCCTTCCTTTGCAGCTTCTTCAGCTGCATTGGCAGCTATCATTATAAAAATACCCGTTGTAAGGGAACAACAAGCTTTAACTCCGTGTTTCTTAGCTATTTTTCTGCATATCTCAACAATGGTGATTAGCTTGCCCTCTGGAACATCCTTCATAACTTCAACAACCTCGCTGGGGTTAACAAGCACTACACTATCTCCAACCTCAGCGCCCATGTTATGCACGGCATTATAGCAGGGAAAACTCTTTTCTAACTTCAGTATTTTCGGCAGTTCCTTCTTGTCTCTCAGTTTATCCTGCCAAGATTTCCTTCCATAACTCATTTTATCTTCCAACCTTCAAGAACCGATAAATTCTACCTAGATAAGATCTATTTAGTGTCATTTCAATTAAATAGTTTATGAAGGTGAAGTTTTAAGTCTGCGAGGAAGTAATGTTTCATGCAAAATTATAACAATAAATGCTTGGAGACATGAACTGGCTTAGAATACCATGAACGTAGAATAGGGGGAGACAGTTACCGCAGAAGGCCAAAGAGGTTCTTAGAGTATGTATCACAAACGCAGAAATTTAATGATAAACTTAAAATAATTGAATGAACAGTTGTGTAAACGAATCCACTAAAATTTGGAATAATTGAAGTGTTTAAAAACAGGGAGGAATTGGATGAGTAGGCCTGAAAAACCCCACTTGAACCTGGTGATAATGGGACATGTAGACCATGGAAAATCAACCACAACTGGTCATATGCTTTACCTAGCGGGCGTAGTTGACGAGAGGACAATAAAACAGTACGAGGAAGAGGCTAGAAAATTAGGGAAGGAAACTTTCAAATACGCATGGATTCTAGACAGCTTAAAAGAGGAAAGGGAAAGAGGGCTAACTATAGATCTGAGGTTTCTAAAATTTGAAACCAAAAAATACTATTTCACAATTATTGATGCGCCTGGACATAGAGATTTCGTTAAAAACATGATTACAGGGGCAAGCCAGGCTGACGGTGCCATACTTTTCGTATCAGCCAAGAGGGGGGAGTTTGAGGCAGGAATCGGTCCTGGTGGACAAACAAGGGAACATGCTTTCTTAGCCTTTACTCTAGGCGTCAACCAGCTTGTCGTCGCAGTTAACAAGATGGACGACCCCACTGTTAACTGGAGTCAGGAAAGATTTAACGAGATTAAGAATGAAGTTGGCAGAATGCTCAGAATGGTGGGTTATAAGGTTGATAAGGTCCCGTTTGTTCCCACATCAGGATGGACAGGGGACAACCTAGTAAAACCCAGCGAGAAAATGCCATGGTATAAGGGGCCAACGCTTATTGACGCATTGGACACTTTTGAAGTTCCTCCAAAGCCGTTAGACAAGCCATTACGGATTCCAATTCAAGACGTGTACAGCATAACAGGCGTGGGCACAGTTCCAGTGGGAAGGGTTGAAACAGGAGTTCTCAAAGAAGGCGACACGGTCATTTTCATGCCTGCAAATAAGCAGGGCGAGGTTAAGTCAATAGAAATGCACCATTCAAGAATACCAAGGGCTGAGCCTGGAGACAACATTGGATTCAACGTTAGAGGCGTGGCGAAAACAGACATACGTAGAGGCGACGTATGTGGACACGTAAGCAACCCGCCTACGGTGGCAAGAGAATTCATTGGCCAAATAATCGTTATATACCATCCTACAGCTATAGCGGCTGGTTATACACCTGTCCTCCACTACCACACCGGCCAGATTGCATGCAGGTTCACAGAACTTATAAGAAAAATTGACCCCCGTTCAGGACAAGTAGTTGAAGAGAAACCTTCATTCCTGAAAACAGGCGATGCAGCACTAGTGAGAATGGAACCCCTGCGACCAATAGCAATTGAAACCTACGCGGAATTTTCAGAGCTTGGAAGATTCGCTGTCAGAGACATGGGTACAACCATAGCCGCAGGCATAGTTAAGGAAATAACTAAGAAAGGGCTTCAGTAACGTTTTAATCCCCCTTTTTCTGCTTTAAACCATCAAACAAGTAAAGGCTTTAAATAACAATTATTAGTTTTAGGTGCCTCACAGTTATATACTTGTTAATGTCTTTAAAGCCTCATTTTTAAAATTTCATGAACTTATTAATTTAAAGCATTGCGAAGCGTGTTGGAACGTTTAATTTTAAGAAGGCTTTACAATGGCGTAAAATATAGCAATACTTAAATCCTACAGAACCGCCTTTAATGCCTTGCCAAATGTTAAGAGCTGTGGAAAATACGTTCGGCTTATAAACTTAAATGGGGAGTGGAAAATAATGGACGTGGAGATTGCAGCTACAAAGAAGATATGCGTTTTAGGTTTAGATAAGCGTTCGGTCCCAGACATCGCATGGTGTGCAACGACATACGGAGCGAACAGGCTTTATTGGATAGATGGTTTTCTCTTATGCTTAGAAGTATATGAGAAATCCTTTGAACATGAATTGAAAAAGCGGGAGTTTCCAATAAGCCAAATCTGCTATTCAGAGTTCCCTAAATACGAAAAAATTTACGAAGTTGAAAAAAGCCTTCAACTTCCTATAGTTAACGTTTCAGACATGAAGATATTCAAAAACATTCTTAACGCAATAAGGAATAATGAGAATTTAGAAAAAAACAAGCCTCAACCAGCTAGCCAATCTCAACAGTATTAGGCTAAATTAGCCTTTCAATGCTTCTATAAAATTTTAACCTCAATCTTATTTCACATTTAATAAATTCTTTAAAGTTCTCTCTAAGGCCTACTTTTTCTGAAACTTTACGGCTGATTTCTATGACATGTTATGTTTCTTGCAATTCAATTGGGATGCCGTAGGATTCTTTAAAGCATATTTCGGTTAATTTCTTTCTAGGCTTTTGCGATGGATATTCGTCCGGAACGCCTATGGGTAGCATGGCTATGACGTCTAAATCCTCTGGAATGTTCAGAATCTTCTTAACGCTTTCCTCGTTGAAAGCTCCAATCCAGCATGTTCCATATCCAAGTGCTGTTGCAGCTAATATCATGTGCTCCACTGCTATCATAGGATCTTGTATGTGTGGTATTCTAGTTGAAGGTGTGGTGTAGGGTAGCTTAGCTGGTGTTGCTTTTGGATTGCCTAAAGCTACAACGATGACTCCGGCTTTTTCTATGAATTTCTGATTGTTTGCAGCTTCTGATAGAGCTCTTTTCTTCTCCTTGTCGGTGACAACTATGAAATACCAGGGTTGACGGTTGCCGCCTGATGGAGCTAAGCGTCCAGCTTCCAAAATTTTCTTTAAATCAGTTTCCAATATTGGAGTTTCCTTGAACTTTCTTATGCTTCTCCTTTTCTCAATAGCTTCAAACAGGTCCATTTCACATTCCCTTTAAACTTTTGCTTGGCGGAATTTATTAAACGTTAATTTTTATATAAGTGCTGCGGAATAAAAGAATACGTTTAGGCTCTGATTGTTGGAATGTGGTTGAATGCGTAAAACAATATTTAAGAGGCTTGAAGCGCAGGGTTTAATCGCTAATTATAATCGTTTAAGGAAGAATCTTCCTCCAAGGCTTCCTGATCGAGTTTTTATTTGGGATGAAACTCTAAGGGAAGGGGTTCAGACGCCCGCAGTCTTTTTAACCTATCTGGAGAAGGTTAAGTTGGCTAAAATGCTTGATGAGGCAGGCGTATCAATTATAACTGTTGGTTTTCCAGCGCTTTCAGAAGATGAGAAGAACACTGTTAAAAAGATTGCGAATGAAGGTTTTCAACAGGCAAGCATTGCAGCTTCAGCCCGCGCGGTTAAAAGTGACATAAACGCATGTTTAGACTGTGGAGTAAAGGAGATACCTATATTCACACCTTTCAATGGGCTTAACCTTCAGTATAGGCTTAAAATGTCTAAGGAACAGGTTTTAAAGAACACTGGGGAATGTGTAGAATACGCCAAAAAACACGGGGTTGTTGTTGACTTTGTTTTGGAGGATGCCTCTAGAACCCCCTTACAGGAAATCATTCAGATTTTCGAAGCTGCCGCTAAGGCGGGTGCAGATAGGCTTGTACTAGCTGACACTGTGGGTTTTTTAAGGCCTTTGTCAATGCGTTATTTAGTCTCCCACGTTAGAGAAGGCATTCAACAGGTCCTAGGCAGAGAGGTTACGCTTTCAGTTCACTGCCATAACGATTTCGGATTAGCCACGGCAAACACGTTAGCCGCTGTTGAAGAGGGCGTAGCCTATGTTCACACGTGCATATCCGGTTTTGGTGAAAGAGCTGGAGTTGCACCCTTCGAGGAAGTAGTCACATGTTTAGAGCTTTTATATAATATTGATACGGGCATAGATATGAAGAGGATTTACAGGCTTGCACAGCAAGCTGAAAAAAGCTTTGCATTGCCCATACAGTTCCACAAGCCAATCATAGGGGAGAATGCATTTGCCTATGAAGTTGACGAACACATAGAGGGCATGCTGGCCCACCCCTTAATATATGAACCTTTCCCTCCGGAAATGATTGAGAGGGAGCCGCAGTTTTACATTGGACGGGGAACTGAAAGAAGCCTTATACAAAAGCGTCTTGAAGCAGCCGATATAAAGGCGGCGAGCTGGCAGATTGATGAAATAGTTAGAAGGATTAGAAACATGCAGGAAAGCATGGATAAAGGCGGAGCGCAGATGATATTTTACCAGATTAAAAAGCTTATGAAAGAGCTGCGGAGAGGCCTAACTGAGGAAGAGTTTTGGCGTATAGTTGAACAGGTTACAAGGCAGAAGCCGAAAGTCCAGCCAATGATTATAACAAATAAAACTTCGCCTTAAATGAAACCCAGCTCTTCAATTACATGTTTTATATCCCTTTTCTTCAGAGAACTCGGATAATTATAAATGGGCCCGCCTGGCTTCTCATTGTAATAAGGGCGGTTACAGAAGGGACACCCTGAAGTCTTAAAGGGCTCTCCAGAGTAAACAACTTTTTCCAAAGTAGGAGGGTCAACTCCAAAATCTAAAATGTGTCCTTCCTCTTCAAACTTCATTTTTTCCACCCTTGTAATTTTGTTGAAGATTAAGTATCTAGCAACCTGCAATTTCCGGTAGCTCCTTATGGGCGGCTGACATAATTTTTCAAGAGCTGTCCCGGCGACGGGTGTGAAGGCAAAAAGCGCAGGAAGAACCCCCATATCTACACATTTCTGAATCATCATGGCCATATCCATCTCAGTTTCTCCCAAACCTGCAATTAGGTGGGTGCTCACTTTTCCTCTTCCAAAAATTCTAACAGCTTGCTCTAACAAAGCCAGCTGTTTCTTCATATTGTATGGTCCGCCAGCCTTATCGCCTTTCACCTTTTCAAAAATTTCTTCGGTTGCCGCATCAATTGGGATTCCAACCCTTTCTGCTCCAGCTTCCTTGAGACTCCATATATCTTCTAGGTTTAAAGGCTGACATGAAACAGAAACAGGAATTCTAACAAGTTTCTTAATAGCCATAAGAAGTGATTGAATGTGCCTAAAGACATCCGGATAATTTAACGCTTGAATACAAACACGTTTCAATTTTCCCCCTCTAAATGCCTCCTCTAAACCCTGCAAAACACGTTGCGTGGCGAAAACAGGCCACGAAACCCTTGAAAGCATGTCTCCCCTGCTTCTGCTTTGCCTAGCCTGAGGACAGAAACCACAATTTGCAAGACATTTGCCATCCCTATAGGTCATTATGTAGGCTGTTGTAGGAGGAGCGTCAATTTTTGCGTCTATTAAGCCTATAACAATAGCTGATCCAAAGGATACACGAACTTTATCTGGAACTTCTTCCATACTTAAGAGGCCTCTTTAAAGTCTCCTGCTAAATATTCTAAGTTCATAAATATTTTCTTTCCACATTTTAAGCCTTAGTTACTAGTCAATTTTAGGCTAAAAGCTTCATTATTTGATGGTAAAGCGTTACAACGTTATACGAAGGTGTTAAATAAATTTTCAGAGCATTAATTAGGACAATAATGGTGCAGGTTTCAGCTTTAGAAGTTTGGCATATGCCGGAAAAGGATCTCACTAGACTTTTGGACAGAGGATTTTTTGTTCCCATAAAGATGAGAGTCCATTTTTACGCTCCAAGCTTCATGTTTTACAAGACCATGTATTATTGCTCCTCCCGTAAAGAATTTCCAACAATTTCCGTCACAGGCGAAGGATGTGCAGTAAAATGCAGGCACTGCGGCGGAAAAGTCTTAAAAACAATGCATCCTGCAACCACTCCTGAAAAACTTTACAGCTTATGTTTGAAGCTTAAAATGGAAGGCGCCCTCGGCTGCCTAATCAGCGGCGGTTGTCGCCTAAACGGATCTGTTCCTCTTGAAAACTTTGTTCCAACCATTGAAAAAGTCAAAAAAAACCTTGGAATGACGGTTTTTGCACATGTTGGAACTATAAACTTGGAAACAGCTAAAAAGCTAAGAAAAGCAGGTGTAGACGCAGCCTTAATAGATATAATCGGCTCAGAGGAAACTATAAGGGAGATTTACAAGCTAAATTTAACCGTTAAAGATTACGAATTTTCCCTGAAAGCGTTGCGTAAGGCTGGGTTAAACTTCGTACCTCACGTCATCGTTGGGCTACATTATGGAAAGTTAAAAGGCGAGCTTAACGCCCTAAAAATGATTGAAAAGTATGAGCCTAAAGCTGTGGTTATAATTGCTTTCATGCCAATACGTGGAACTGAAATGGAAGGGGTTGAACCGCCAAAACCATTAGAAATAGCTAGAACTCTAGCAGCAGCTAGGCTTATGTTCCCTGAAAAACCAATAGCTTTAGGTTGTATGCGTCCAAAAGGAAAGCATAGACTGGAAACTGACATTCTTGCAGTTAAATCCGGTGTTGACGCCGTGGCCTTTCCATCTGAAGGGGCTGTGAAATTCGCTGAGGAAAAAGGTTACAAGACCTTTTTCTCCCCCTTATGCTGTTCGCATGTTTACATAGACATTTCAAAGAATTGATTAATCCTTTTACTTAATTGCCTAGTCTTTCTCTAAAAAGTTTGTATGTACCATTCAGTTTTAATTTAAAGTCTTCAAGTGTTAAGTTTGAAAGATGCGATGCTTTGTTTCTGTTCCTTGGCACAGGTTGAAAAGTTAATTATCTCTTCTCCATTGTCTTAGTTTCTCCGCAATTCCTGTCAGTAAAGCATAGAGACTGTGGCGATTACCAAGGCAGATACTGTCCAAGAAGTAAAGGCTTAGACCTAACTGAATTTCTTCTGTCATCAAAATAAAAGAGAAAATGGATAACAGATAATGGATATTGATAAGATGAGTAGCCTAGTTTTAGCCTTGTCGGTTAATCCATCTTCTTAAACCAAAAATTAAACTAAAGCTTATTAGAGTTTTGTGTGGCTGACTGTAACGAAGACAAATGTAGGGAAGAAAGAACGGGGTTTGTGTTAAAATTTTTCGTCTATTCCTAATTTAATCTGTCTATTTTTATAACTCAGTATTTGAAATAAGCATGGCAGCGAATTATTTTTATGAGAAAAGTGGGATGCCAAGTTATAATTCAGAAAGCTCCTAAATGTTTCCGTATCCTGATTTCTTCACGCTTTGAATGTTCTCGATTTCTTTCGCTTTTGATGGGCATAGCTTGTAAACTCTTTAATTTGGCTAGATACACTTAAAGCGTTTGTCTTAAATATGGAAAGAATTAAAAATGAAGGATGCTAGAATTTATGGCATAGGGTGAGTGTGTAAAATATGCCTAAAGTTAAGGTTGATTGGAGTAAGTGTAACGGTGACGGAGTATGCGCTGAAATCTGTCCAGTAAATGTTTTTGAACTGCAAAATCTTCCAGAATATCCGGACACTCAGAAGTCCGTACCTGTCAGAGAAGATGACTGCATAGCCTGCATGGCTTGCGTAACGTCTTGTCCAACGCAAGCAATAAAAGTTGAAGAGTGACAGCTAAAACTGAAACTTGCGCCTTTCCCTCACATGAAAAAGTATTTTCTATACTGTTCAAATCCAAATTTTTCGTCGACATAAACTATAGGGGCATTTCCGCTTCGAACAAAAATCATTATGAGAGGGTGTTTCTCTACTTAACAGCTTAAGGTTCTCCCCCTTGAGTTCACTACCTCACCTCTATAGATAGCATTATACCACAAATGTTGCTGTCCTCTAAGGCTAGGAGAATTTCTGTTTGGTGTCTGAAAATATTTCCAGTCCAAGGCAAAGTAGCAATAATGGAGAACATCCTTCGCAATAATTTCCCAGAAAATGGCTCAAAGGAAGGGTCTAAGAGATGATTTTCATTTTCTTCCGCAAATAAGGGATAAGCGCCTTTTAAAAGCCTTTCTAAACGGTATTGTTAAGCAATGCGAAGGTGAAAGCAACAGCCGCTATAAAAAGCATGAACATACTCCATGCCCTTGTTATTTTATGTTTCTGCCTGTTCATTATGAAAAGAGCTAAAGTTACAACAATCATGAAAGGCGTCGTTGAAAAAACTTCATGTAAAGACACTTGGATAGGATTCTTAAATAGTCCAACAAGCCCCAACACAAGGGTTAATGTAATTATGTTGTCGCCTATGGCGTTTCCAATGGATATTTCCTCTTCGCCATGTACTGCAGCAGCCACAGAAACAGCGGTTTCCGGAACTACACAGCCGAGAGCCATAATCGTAAGCCCAGCATAAAAGCTTGTCAAACCGAATTCTTCAGCCATTTTAGTTGCGCTGAAAACAAGGAGGAACGTTCCAGCTATGAGGGCTGCGCCGCCTACGATCAGTACTGCCGCTAATTTTAACGGGTTATTACCAGATTTTTCATCCGCATTTCCTTTTCCATTACCCTTCTTAATTGAGTAGTAGATGAATGCTGGGTAGAAGGCTAGAAAAATTAGACTCATCCACCATGTTATCACTCCAGTTGTCGACGTTAATAAAATAAGAAGCATGCAAAGTCCAATCATGAAAATGCATTCTTTGCTTATTGTGGAATTTTTAATTTTGAAATCCCTTATTAAACCGCATATACCGACAATTAATGGAATGTTGTATATGTTTGAACCTATAATGTTTCCGAAGGCCATCTGGGAAGAGTTGTAAAATGCCGCTATTAATGAGCTGAGAAGCTCAGGGAAAGATGTGATGGAGGCTACAAAAACTGTTCCAACTACAACTCTGTGGAATTTTAAACTGGAAGCTAGCCCTCCCGCTGCATGAACTACTTTTTTGGAGCCTATGTAGAGCAGCAGCACACTTGCTATGAAAGCCGTTAAGCTCAATGCAATATTCATTGATTTTCCCTGTCATTTTCTCAATCAACTTTAAAAAGGGCGATATAAACTTATCTCAACTAGACAATTTTAACTCATAATTGAAATAGTTTTATGTAGTTTAAAGCTGAAACCTATTCAGTGCGGGTCGGCGGAATGAAAACTCTAAGTCTGTTCAATGATCTTACCTTCTCCTTATCTCCAAGCTTCGCCTCTCTCACGGCTCTTTCAAGGATTCGGATGGATTCATCCATTGCTTTTCTATCCACAGGATAAGGAACGCCGTCCTTTCCTCCATAAGCAAAGGAGTATTTAACAGGATCCTTCCAACTTGGCTTTTCACCGTGAACAAGTTCGGCTATTAAAGCTAAGCCTCTCACTGCTGCCGCTCCAATTCCTTTAAAGCCTAAAAGTTCTTCATAATTTCGCGGCTGAAACTCGTAAACTTCACGCAATGCTTTCCAGTTTATTTTTGCAGGCATGGATAAGAAATCTATATGGTAGTCCATCCACCGCGTCTGAAACTTTTTCGGAAGCCAATCTTCAACGGATTTTTGATATGCCGGTCGCAGAGACATTATTACGCGCATATTCTTCCTGGGAGGTTCACATGCAAGGTCAACAGAAGCTTTCCTGCAGCCTTCGCTTTCCTTAGCCGTCATGTCCAAGGCTATTTCACGTTTAACTTCGCCCACAATGGCGTTGTGGGGTTCAACAACGAAGCTTTTCACATTTTCCGAAAGCCAATGGTACCTTCTGGCTGTACGGTCCTGAGGACACATACCCTGCTGAATTATCGTCCACCCTCCACGTTCATCCATAAAGAAGGCGTGATGGTAAAGCTGGTAGCCCGCTTGAATGGCTGCGCTATCAACTTTTGCGCTCATTTTACTCGCATAACAAAGGGCTTTAACTTTTTCTTCTGAAAATCCAAACTTATCACCTAATTCTCCAATTTCGAGAGGAGTCTGCCTTGAAACTCTTCCTTTCCCACCGCAAACAGCTACACCGTGCTCTTCAGGGTCAATTGCCTGCTTTAAAACTCCTGTAACAACAGTGGTTACACCCGAAGAATGCCAGTCATATCCTAAAACACATCCTAAAGCCTGAAACCAAAAAGGGTCTGACAGACGCCTCAAAAACTCTCCGCTGCCATACTCGTCAACGATTATCGTCACAATTTCTCTTGCAAGCTTTCGCATTCGAACAATTAACCATCTTGGAGCCTTACCATAATGAAGGGGAAGTTTCGCCACGCCAGTCCTCTGCATCAGCTAAAGCCCAGAATAATAGATTATTTTCCAGCCTTTTTTACCTTGCTAAAATGTGAACGCTCAGCTTTAACAAGCCTAAGAGAACGTTATGGCATTACGCCAAAATTGTAGTAGCATCACTTGTAAGGGCATAATGAAAATTAAAAGCCAAAGTTGCCTAAAAAAAGCCTTTCTCATAAATTTACAGGGTAGAGCTATTATGGCTTTTTATCAACCGTCCTTCACGGTCTATTTCTCCTTTTCTGATTCTTGTCGTGGATATTGGAAAATGGTTTTCTGATGGAACCATGTCAATCACAATTATATTTAAAGGCTGAATTCCCATTTCTCTCCTTTCCTCGTTAATTTTCAACGCTGTCGGCTCTGTCTCTTTGCTTACAACAAGGGCTTCTAGGCATCCCCGTGAAAGTGTCACCCCGTAAGCGTCGTTTAAAGGCATAATCTTAGCCCTTTTGAAAAGGTTTTTCCTCTTTAGAAAATTCTCTAGTTCTTCTAGGCGTTGCTTGTAGGGAGCTGTTTCATGAGGTTTTCTCATTTTTTGCACAAACTCGTCTGTGCATAATCCAATTAGGATTTTTTCACCCACTTCGAAGGCTTTTAAAAGAAGTGTTCTATGGCCTTTATGAAACTCGTCAAAGGTTCCGCCTACAGCCACAACCTTAAACAACCTTTTTTTCAATTATTTTACCTCATAAGTCTTGCTCCCTGAATGTCCACATTGGCCACGAGGACTTTTTCCTCTGATAGAACTTTCTTAAAAGCTTGACCTACGTTTTCCACGTTTTCATATGTTGTCAGTGCATGGACGGCTTCCCCTACCATGTTCTGCGCTGCCCCTATTGCGCCAGCATCTTCTGCCAGCTTTATCAAATTTCGAACCCGTCTTGTCATGAACCCTGTTTTTTCAGCAAATTCTCGGCAGCAAGCTAGAAAATTCTCCAGGGAAGGCTCTGCAAGGATTTTATCTAGGGTTTTCCTTCCCCACCTGTTTATGGCTAGACGTTTTTCATTTGAGGATAAAACCTCTCTTGTGGGTATTGTGCCGAAAACTCCTGCTACAATAACGTGGTCTGATGTTATAGGTATTCTGTCTATTAAAGCAATTCCGGGAGCGCCTGGCTCAACCGTTACGACGCATCCTCCTATCATAAGGGGGCCAACGGTGCCAAGCCCTGTTTTACATTTAACTTCTGCAACGTGGGCTATTCTGCCAAGCTGGTTGTAGGTTAAGTTTAACCCTAAAGCCTTCGACAATGCAAGGGCTGTGGTTAGGGCTCCAGCAGCGCTTGACCCGAAACCTGCGCTTATGGGGACATCAACCCTGTGTTTAACAATAACATTATATTTTTGACTTGTTTTCGCCAGAAGCATGTGGACAACTGTTCTTGTTGTTTCAGCCTCTGGAAAGTCCTTTCCATTTATAAAAACGTTTACAGCGTTTTTTTGAGCTTCTGAAACGGCTACCTCTGTGGTTACACCCCTCTGAATTCCGAATCCTCCTCCCCTCGCTCCAACCCTTTCAAGATCTGGTATTAAGCTGCCGTTGGGAAGGCTGTCGCATATTTCAAAAAAGCTTGAGATTCCAGCCGGGCTGAACGCTACTGCAGATTTCAAGATTTTCTAACCTCTATTTTTATTTCTAAGTGCTGGAAAAGCTTTGTAACATACCTTAAGCACAGGCGGCCCTAATAGAAGTATGAAGGGAATTTCTGTTGCAAATGTCCATATGAATATTATCGGTATTAATGTTGAGGTAAGGGGCTGTTTGAAATAGCCTTGCTGTGAAAAGAAAACTTGGCTGTAAGCCCATACAACTAATGCTATAATGGCGCTCCCTATGCCTAAACCTATAACTGAGCCAACACCGTAATTTCTCCATTCAGGCCAGAACTTGGCTACGGCGATTATTATGATTATGCTTGCAACAACCGCTACAATGAATAGTGTGACGCTGTCTAGAGAGGAGAGGCCTGTGAAAATTTGGGTTTCATTAGGCAACAAAATTGTAGGCAGAAGTAAGCCTACACCTACAATTGTGCCTCCTATGGCTAAACCTGTGCCCACTTTTTTCCAGTTAAGATCTGTTCTGGAGATATGTCCTAAAATGTAAAATCCGGCAAAGTTTGCCGTCACACCTGCTGAAAGGCTTAAGAGGGCATCCCCATGGAAAAGCATGTCCCTTATAAATATCCCTATGGCCGCCCCAAACCCGCCCACCAAAGGCCCGAATAGAACAGAAAAAACCGCTGGAATGACAACAGCGGGGTAGAAGGCCACTCCGCCAACAGTTATGCCAAGATCTGTTAACCTTCCAATTAAAGCGTAAAGAGCTGCGCATATTCCAATCATTGCGATGTTTAATGTCCTCATGATATGTTCCTTCTTCTTTGGGAGAAAGCCATAACTTCAAACTAGATAAAAATTTCCTATGAATTCTTTATACATGTTTAAACATATCTAAACTTTTTCTGTTTACAGTAAAAAGCTAAACAGCAAAACTCTAATGAAAGTTTTGAGCCGTAACCGATTCTCTTAACCTTTCAAGTTTAACCCTTAGAAGACTTTGCTGTTTATTTTCCGGCTAGAATCCGCCTACCAATGGACATGCAATTCGAGTCCCTTAAATAGGGATGAAACAATTCTAAATTGTTAATAGAGCTAAGGAGGACTAAAATGTCTGAGAAGCAGGGTTGGCGCAACCTATTAACGCTTTTGAAGCTGGCTGAGATGGGGGCTCATAGGAGAACAGCTAAAATCTCCACAGAGTTTCTAGCTAGAAAGCTTAATATTTCGCAGCAGTCGGCTTCCCGCCACTTAATAGAGCTTGAACGTAAAGGTTGGATTAAAAGAAGCATAACTCCTGAAGGATGCCTAATAATGATAACAGATTCTGGGATTGCAGAAATGAAAAAGCTTTACTCAAATCTCCGTTTTCTAATGGAAGCAGCCTACCCTCCCTCAATAACTCTTGAAGGAGTTGTTTTCACCGGGCTAGGTGAGGGAGCCTACTACGTTACAAGAGACCACTATAGAAAACAGTTTATAGAGAAGCTTGGCTTCGACCCTTATCCAGGTACCCTTAATCTGAAACTAACCTCAGAATATGACATTAAAACTCGCTCAGAGCTTGAAGCTTACCCGGCAATAGAAGTTGAAGGTTTTAAAAGCGAAGACCGCACTTTCGGGCCTGTTAAATGTTACCCCGCAATAATAGAGAATAAAGTGAAAGGCGCACTTGTTTCAGCTTTAAGGTGTCACTACAACTCCTCTGTAATAGAAGTTATAGCTCCACTATGTCTAAGGAAATATTTCACCCTAAAAGACGGACACAAAGTTAAGGTTGAAGTATTAACGCTCCCATAAACAGTACATATTAAAAGTGTAGTATTGGTAATTCGGTTTCCATCATCCTTTATAATGTTCAATTATTTTCTGCTTAATTTTTGAGGAGCTGTTTAATTCATCTTTTCCAAATTTTCCAATTCTGACAATTTTTATGTTGAGTCCCTTCTCCTTCACATAATCCCTCACAGTTTTTTCTATTCCTTCTTGGTCGTGGCCTACTGCTATAATGTTAGGCTTAATTTTTTCTATAACTTTTCCAATGTCAAAGTCTTCGTATCCTAAAATGGCTTCGTCAACGATTTTCAAAGACTCTACAAGGGCTCTCCTCTGGTTTTCAGGTATTACGGGCGTTGATCCTTTCCGCTTTTCAACCGTGCCGTCTCTTGCAACTATCACTATCAGCTTAGCGTTTTTCCCTCCAGCCCTTTTCGCCTCCTCCAAATATTTAACATGTCCAAGGTGTAGCAGGTCAAAGGTTCCAGATGCTAAAACTATTTTTCGCCTTTTCCCTTCTCCCCTGGCCATTCAAACCTCACTGCTCCTAACATTTTTAAAGCGTCTAATAAGCCTTCACAGTAGGCAACAGAAGCCAAGCTTACCTCAAATCTCTTTCCATTAAAATAGTATTTAGCATCATCCAAATAGGCCTTTGCGCATTCCACCACGTCCTTAACGCTTTCACGAGAAAGAACACATCTGTCCTCTACAATTTCAATTACTCCTAAAACATGGTCAGCTGAAGCGATATACTTTGAGGTTAGCCTCTCAAGACTCATTTAACCATCATCCTAACGC
This sequence comes from Candidatus Bathyarchaeota archaeon, assembly GCA_037440545.1. Lineage (GTDB taxonomy): Archaea > Thermoproteota > Bathyarchaeia > Bathyarchaeales > Bathycorpusculaceae > JAVZIQ01. The sequence continues at coordinate 2,628 of JBBITX010000029.1, read as the reverse complement.
TTGAAGGTGCATCTGCTAGGGTTATTAGGGCTTCAGCCTCCATAAAGTGAAGTTTTCCCGGGAAAATCAGGCTGTGGGGCGGTCCCTTAAAATCATATTCAATAAGCTGTTTCACTAAGCCTGCCTTAACAGTAGGATTTGCACTTCCAGCCCTCGCTATCCCAAGAGCTAAATTGTCCTCGTCGGCTACATGCTTCTTCTTTGCCTTTTCAACTTTTAAAAGCATTTTAAGCGCCTCATTGATGCTTAGATAGCGCTTCTCTTCAACGTTGACGTCTAAAAGGCAGAGCGTGTGAAGGCCGAGCCTTCCATTTTGAAAAATAACATTGTAAGGAGTTTCGGAGAAGTTCTCTGGAAAGGGAATTGTAACGCTTTTACCGAACTTATAACTCTGCAGTCCAGATAACCCCATAACAGCAGATATAATTGATGCTCCATGAACAATTCGAGTTTTTATCCCTTGCTTTTCAGCTGCAATCCTTAAAGCCACATGAGTCGTCGCAACAAGAGGATCTCCTGGAACAAGCAGCACAACCTTGCCCCTGTCAGCTGCCTCAAGTATAACCTTGCCATCCTCATCCTCAAGCTCCCTCCTGGAAACAACATAAACCTTCTTGCCAGAGAACTTTTCAAAGCGCTCCAATGAAAAGCCAGGTAAAAAACTTGTATAATGCTCTAAAAAAACGCTATCTGCACTTTTAACCTCCTTTAAGCCTCTTAGGCTTATCCCAAAATCATCATATAAGCCGAGGCCGACGAAAACAATTTCACCCATGATCTCAACCACACATCATAACAAACAAAAAGGATTTAAAGATATAACTCAAACCTAAGCTTAAAGCTAAATTTATTAAAAGCCTTGTTAAAAGCATATTAAGAAGTTGGAATGGGCCCGTAGCTCAGTAAGGTAGAGCGGCGGACTAACCGCCGAAAAGGGGTAGGTTGAGGCTCTTAACCCGTAGGTCCCGGGTTCAATTCCCGGCGGGCCCGCTTACACTTTGGGTCTAAATTACCATCCCCGCTTTTAAGTCGGCCAACATGATGCGCGAGGCGAGGTTGTCTGCACTATGTGCGGTTTAGTTCGCTTAATAGGGTAAAGTAGTCTTTTAGGGTTATGCTGTCTTTCCTGTAGCGCATAAGCCTTTAACATAAAGGAGGGTATGGAAAGTTGGACCAAATCTTCAACTTTAACAACAGAACCTTATTTACTTGAAACTTTAAACCGAACATAGGAACGTGATTGCAAGCATCATAAAAAGTGTAATAGTTTTTTCGCTCATAAAGTTTTAATGCGGCCGGCAAACTAATTAACGCTGTATCTGTACAGCCTGTTTTTAAATTTTTAGCACCCTTTAACTGGAAGACTCGTCAGAGGACACTAAAAACTATGGAATAGGAAATTAACACTAATAGAGGAATTTGAACTCGGTGGTCGAGACGAGAAATATATGCCTCCAAATTAATTATGTAATACTGTAAGTAACATATTAAGATGTTGAGGTTCTCCTATAAGGAGGTTAAAATGCGCAAACTGGCATTAGCTGTCGTCACAATTTGTATAGTCGGAGCTTTAGCTGCTGGAATTTTCTGGGTTTTTGTTTTGCCAGCTCTTGAATGGTCAAGGATGGTGCAAAACCTTGACTCTCATGCACAGAAGTTGAAAGTATATGGCGCCGCTACTAAAGTAAATAACACTTTTGTTTTACGAAATATAACTATTGACAAGAGCCACCCTAAATTTCAAACAATCATAGATTTCATAAGTAGATCAAAATTTATCCGTAAGTGGGATTTGCCACCTCCATATGCCATAAGCTGCACTCTAATTTTTTACCTTGATGATGGACAGCAAGTCCCCCTTGACTATGACCCAAGCGGCTGCCTATGGTGGAAGGCCGTATATCAAGCCTCAGTCGACAGAGAACTTGGAGAAATTCTAAATTTGATACCCTTGTCATAAAATATCCATACATACAAAGGATTTGCTGATTTGAAGCGCATCTCCTAAATTGTGAGGAGTATGGGTGCGATTAAAAGCGCGGTCATGTTTGTGAGTTTCATGAAAATGTTCAGTGAGGGGGCCAACAACGTCTTTCAGCGGGTCGCCGACAGTTTCGCTGATAACAGCAGCTTGGTGTACCGCCGTCCCTAGTCCAGAATTTTCTCTATACATTTTAAAGTTGTCCTATATGACTCTGCCGAAAGTGAAGAAAGGGGATAACAAGGCGGATGTTGCCAGACCTCCAAGCAACATGGCGTCTAACGCGTATTTGCCCAAAACAAACCCAACAAAAATGGGAGACGCCAAGCTAACAGTCCAGGCGCTATCATCTGTTTAAGAGCGGATTTTGTGGTTATACCAACGCAGCGGGCGTGGCGTACAATAGGACCTTGCCAAATTCAGACTAAAATGGGCAAAATGGTTTTTGTAAGGATTGCATTGATGAGTTGATCTGCCAATTAATTCCTTCATCTTGGAAAAAAGTAATTGAAGTAAAACGCAAAGGCACACACGTGACCTGATGATAGAGGAATAAAATCTTTTTTGTCCGAATTTAGCAACGGGCTAGCGCGCGATAGGAGCTAAAAAGCAACCGCGCATAAAACTCTAAGCATTTATAATGCAAA
>JBBITX010000028.1:0-18826 GCA_037440545.1 Candidatus Bathyarchaeota archaeon | reverse complement strand
CCAATGAAACAGGCCAGAGAAGTTAACTTGGTGGGAGCATTCATGCGTCAGGCGGTAACCTGCAGAGAAGACGAAGAAATTAAAAAAGTCGCAAAGGAGATTATATCACAGTCAGTGAATCACGTTGTCGTGGTCGACGGTGAAAATAAACTTAGAGGAATAGTAACTTCGTGGGACATAACAAGGGCTGTAGCTGAAAACAAGATTTTACTCAGAGATGTAATTGTGAGAAAGGTTATAACAGCCACCCCAGATGAAACTCTTGAATCTGCTGCAAGGAAAATGGCTCACCATAATGTTTCAGCCTTACCTGTCATAGACAGGGACAAAAAAGTGCTCGGCATTATAACTTCGGAAGATGTAACAAAGTTTATGGCGGGAGGATGATGGTTAAGGTTCTACTTAAATTTTCGAAGTATATTATAGGAGATCCTATAACCTCTCAGGTTGTTATGGAACAGAAGGCTTGCATAAACATTTTGGCGGCTCACATAGATCAAAATGGAGGGGAAATGTTAATTGAAATCCCCAATGCATACGCTCAAGAAGTGGTGGAGGCTTTTAGAAGAAGAGGAGTTGTAGTTGAATCCCACAAACCTGTTATAGTTGATAAAGAAAAATGCATTAACTGCGGGGCATGTTTCTCCACTTGTCCTGTTGATGCCATAAGATTTGATGAGGGTTTCTCTTTAGTATTCAACGATGAAAAATGTCTGGGAAGCTCTTGCAAGCTATGCGTAGACGCCTGTCCGGTGAGAGCCATAAAAACTAGTTGATAGGGTTGGAGAATTATGACTAAATTTCTGTTTAAAGAGAGTTTTGAATTTAAAGAAACTAGGGGGCTTATTTTGTCAGACACCAGCAAGGCTATAACATCAGCTCTAGCCGCGCTTAAAGAGAACAGGGAAAAACTTGAAAGTTATGTGAGGCGAAATCAAAAGTTTCTTCACTCTCTTACGCCAGTTAGAATTGACGAAGAAAGCCCGAAAATAGTTAAGCTGATGGCTTATGCCGCTGCAAAAGCAGGAGTAGGCCCTATGGCTGCTGTTGCAGGCGCGCTTGCAGACTTAGCTGTTGAAGAGATGGTCTTCGCTGGAGCAAAAACGGCTGTCGTTGAAAATGGCGGAGAGATTTCTGCAATCTCCGATCTCCCAATTGACGTTGGTCTTCTAGCCCCTGAAACACCCTTAAAAAGGAAAATTGGTTTCAGGCTTGAGAGTTTTCCAGCAGGGGTTGCAACAAGTTCAGCGAAATCTGGATATGCATTTAGCCTAGGAGAAGCAGACTCAGTTACCATATTTGCTAATAAAGCCTCTATCGCAGACGCCGCAGCCACAGCCGTTTGTAACGCTGTTAAGGGCGAAAATACTGACTTAGCAATTAGCCGTGGAATAGAGAAAGCCCTATCCATCGACGAAATAAGCGGGGCTATATTGATTTTCAAAGGGAAAGTGGCGATGGTGGGGAAAGTTCCCAAATTAATTAACTTTTTCGATGCAGATGCAATTTAGCGCGAATGGCATATGTAAATAGACCCGTTTCAATTTTTGATATTTTAACTTGACCTTTTTTGGTCAAAATGGTTTTAAAAAGATAAGATATGACCAAAAGATATTTAAGATTCCATAGATTCGGAAATGAGTTCATGTGGTTGACATGAAGCCTGTTGTTTGCCCAGAATGTGGAGCTGAAATCTCACTATCTGAAGATGTAGTCCAAGGCGAAATAATAACATGCCAAGACTGCGGACTTGAACTTGAAGTTAAGGAAATAAACGATAATGGTGTGGAAGTGGAGGAACTGCAGATTGAAGGCGAAGACTGGGGAGAATAACTTTCCCCTTAATTCAATAGGCTGAAACCTACCCATTAAAGCTAAATCACGTGAAATAAGGAATGAGCATCGCTATCCTTTACGAGTATCCTGGAACAGATGAATTGGGGATACAGTGTACTGCCCAGATGCTTGGAGTAGATCTAACCTTCATCCCTTCCCGAAAAATCTCCTTTCTTTTAGGAAAAAATGAATTAAAAGTCAAAAATACGTCTTGGGATTACTCAGAAAAGATTAAAGACATTTCTGTCGTGTTGAATAGATCTCAAAGCAAGAACCGTCGACTTTTTATAGTTGATATATTTGAGGCGATGGGTAAGAAGGTTATAAATCCATCACAAGTTGAGCACAGATGCTCCAGTAAGTTGAGGACTCTTCTACATTTCTGGAGAGAAGGTGTTAGAATACCTCAAACAATTTATGTTCCATGCGACCCAACGGAGAATACCAAGGATGGACGCAAAATTTGTAACGAAAATTATATTGTTGCTCTAATTCAGCGTCAGCTATGCGGCAAGCCATTAGTGCTGAAGCCAGATGCAGGATCCCATGGCAAGAACATTAAACTAGCCAAGGGAGAGGAGCAACTCCTTAAAGTGCTCGGCGAGATTACACCCTCCGTGATCAACCCGTTAGGCGTTCTAGCCCAAGAACTTGTTCAAAAATGGTTCTTTGACCTAAGAATAATCGTGGCTAAAGAAGGTGGCAGAAAAGCTTTTTGTTATCCAAAGGCTATGGCAAGAGCAGGGCTTGACGATTTTAGAACGAACGCCTACTTAGGTAACATGGTTTTCGGCATAGACTTACCTGAAAGTATAATGGATAAGGCGTTGAAATGCGCTGAATCCATTGCCAAAAGCTGTGAAGCATGGATTATAGCTCTAGACGCCATGATAGATTTCGGAGAGGAAATACCTATTGACGGGCAAATTGTCTCTAATTTCGAGAAGCTTGTTCCGCTATTTAGTGAAATTCAGAAAATTAAAAGTCAAAAGGTTAAAAGGGAAAACTTCTACGTCTGGAATGAAAAGCTAGAAAGGGCATTTCAGACCTATGCGAGTTCGGAAGCCTACAATAACATAAAAGGGATAATAGAGGAAAGCATAAGAGACATGGAAAACCATGTAGTTTTTCATGAAGCAAACTCATGTCCAGATTTTTGGGAGCAGACAAGGCTTGCAGCTGGAATAGACGTTGCGAAACAGCTCTTGCTATGTGCTCAAAGTCTTATCGACAAAGAAGTTTGCGTGAGCTGCTAGGAGATTCATAAAATGAGGGTAGGCGTTATAGGAGGTTCAGGCTACGTTGGCGGCGAGCTTTTAAGACTGCTGTCTCTCCACCCAGAGGCGGAAATAACAGCTGTAACATCCCAGAAATATGCTGGCGAGTTTCTTTTCAGCGTTCACCCTAACCTAAGAGGGTTAAAACAGCTGAAATTTACACCTCTCAGCCTAACTGAAATTGTGAAAAGCTGTGATTTAGTTTTCACAGCTCTCCCTCATGGAGCATCAGCTAAACTCGTTCCTGATCTATTGAACTCTGGATTAAAGGTTATAGACCTAAGCGCGGATTTCCGGATGAAAAACCCTGAAGTCTACAAGGAATGGTATGGTTGGAGCCATCCTGCACCAGATTTGTTAAAGAAATCCGTTTATGGTCTTCCAGAGCTTCATAGAGAGGAAATAAAGGAAGCCAGCTTGGTGGCGTGTCCAGGGTGTACAGCAACTCCGACAATATTAGCCCTCGCCCCTCTTTTAAGAGAAAACCTCATAGAAAATGAGAGAATAGTCGTCGACGTTAAGGTTGGCTCATCTGGAGCAGGAAGCAGTCCCTCAAGGGCCAGCCATCACCCGGAGAGATCAGGTGGAACAAGGCCGTATAAGCCGGTTAATCACAGGCACATCCCTGAAATAGAACAGGAGCTAAACCATTTTTCGAAGAAGCCAGTCAAAATATCATTCACCCCGCATGCTGTGAATATGGTGCGAGGTATACTTTCTACAGTTCATACTTTTTACATAAAGGATTTAACTTTGAAACAGGTTTGGATGACCTACCGATCTGCATATGAAAAGGAACCCTTCATTCGTTTCGTCAAGTTCAGCAAAGGACTTTACCAGTTTCCAGATCCAAAGATCATAGTCGGCTCTAATTTCTGCGATATAGGTTTCGAAATGGATCCTCGAGTAAAAAGACTTGTGATATTTTCGGCAGTGGATAATTTGATGAAGGGAGCCGCTGGCCAGGCAGTTCAATGTTTCAATATAATGTTAGGCGTCAACGAAAGAACAGGCTTAGAACACGCAGGTTTACACCCGGTGTGAGAGATGTTGAATGTCATAAAAGCAGGAGGGCAAGTCTTAAAGGAAGACATTCCCGAAATCGCTGAAGACTTAAAAGAATTAGTGTTCCGTGAGAGGGAAAATGTAGTTTTTGTCCACGGAGGCGGGGTTGAAGTTACAGAATTGGCCGAGAGGTTAGGTTTGAAACAAAAATTTGTAACATCGCCTGAAGGCTTTAGAAGCAGGTATACTGATAGGGAAACTGTAGAAATATATAACATGGTGATGTCTGGAAAGATAAACAAAAATTTAGTTTTATTATTTCAAAGTCGCGGAATACCAAGCTTAGGCTTTTCAGGGGTTGATGGAGCCCTTTTAATGGCTAAACGGAGAGAAAAAATGATTATTGTCGACGAGAAGGGTAAAAGAAGGGTTTGTGATGGTGGTTTCACTGGGAGAATATGCAGAGTTAACGAAGAATTATTAAGAATGATTATTGATAATGGATATGTCCCTGTAGTTTCACCAGTAGCCATAAGCCAAGAATTCGAGTTTTTAAACGTTGACAGCGACCGCGCAGCTGCCAACATAGCTATCGCCATGCAGGCGGGTAGGCTCATATACTTGACAGATGTTGAGGGCGTGATTCTCGATGGTAAAATTCTGAGAAAGCTGACAATTCAACAGGCAAAAGAGTTTCTTTCAAAGATTGGGGGAGGAATGAGCACGAAGGTACACGCAGCCGTAGAAGCCGTAAGTAATGGTGTAAAAGAGGCGATAATTGCCCCTGGAAAAGGGGAATCTCCAGTCTTATCCGCCATTAGACATGAGAGTGGGACGACTATTACCTATGAATGAAGAAAAAATCATGAGCATAGAAAACAACTATTCAGCGAGGGTATATGCGAAAAAGCCTATTGTACTTGCAATGGGGAAGGGAGTTTATTTATGGGATGTTAATGGGAGGAAGTATTTAGACTTCACAGGAAACTATGGAGTGTGCATAGTAGGCTACTCCCGTAAGGAAGTGATTCAGGCAATAAAGAAGCAGGCTGAGAGGCTTATCCACTGCCACGGATCCTTTTACAATGAGGTCAGAGCAGAGTTATTGGAGAAGCTAACTCGAATAGCTCCTAGGGGATTAACTAGGGCATTCCTTGGAAACAGCGGGGCGGAGGCTGTTGAATGCGCCGTAAAAATGGCTCGTAAATATACGAGAAAACCTGAAATAATAGCAATGATGGGGGGCTTTCATGGAAAGACTATGGGAGCACTATCTGCAACATGGAAAAACAAATACCGAGAGCATTTCCAACCTCTTGTCCCAGGATTTAAACATGTGCCAAGATACAACATGCAAAAAATAAGCGAGGCTATAACAGAAAATACCGCTGCAATAATAGTTGAGCCTATTCAGGGAGAAGGGGGCGTCATAGTTCCCCCAGCGGAGTTTTTTCAAAGCCTAAGAGAGCTCTGCGACAGTAAAGGCGTTTTATTAATACTAGATGAAGTTCAAACAGGGATGGGTAGAACTGGAAGGATGTTTGCCTGCGAACATTGGCACGTGACACCTGACATAATGTGCCTTGCTAAGTCTATTGCAGGGGGGCTTCCAATAGGCGTGACTATGGCTAAAGAAGAAGTAGCATCCTCCCTAGATGTTGGAGAGCACACAAGCACTTTCGGAGGAAACCCTGTTGTGTGTGCGGCAGCCTCCGCAACAATAGACGTGATATTAAAGGAGAATCTTCCGGAAAAGGCAGCAAAGCTGGGTCAGTACTTCTTAAGTAAGCTTAAAAATTTGCAGTCCAAGTATGGGGTTATAAGAGATGTGCGGGGTTTAGGCTTAATGATTGGCGTAGAGCTGAAAATTGAAGTTTGGAATATTATATTAGAATCTATAAGAAGGGGAGTATTAATGCTTGATGCTGGAAGCAATGTTTTACGCTTCCTTCCCCCATTAGTCATTGAAAAAAATCACATTGACACCGTTGTTAATGTTGTCGATGAAATTTTGGAGGGAGGCAGGGATAGAGGATTACGCTGTCAAGTTTCTAGTTCAGCTTCTTAAAATATACAGTCCCTCAAGTAGGGAGAAGGAAATAGGCGCTTTTATCTTGGATGAAATGGAAAGGCTGGGTTTCAGGGTTAAGACCGACAAGGCTGGGAACGTCATAGGCGAGGTGGGCTGCGGAAAACCTGAGGTTATGCTATGCGGTCACATGGACACCGTTCCAGGATACATTCCTGTGAGGCTGGAGGGTGGAAAGTTGTATGGCAGAGGGGCTGTAGACGCAAAGTCCTCCCTCGCTGCAATGATATTGGCTGCCCATAACTCTGCAGATTACATTTCAGAGGGAAAAATTTCTGTTGTAGGGGTTGTTGAGGAGGAAAAGTCTAGCAGGGGAGTTAAAAATCTGATAAATAATGGGGTATCTGCTGATTACGCAGTTTTCGGAGAGCCAAGCAACGTGGACAACATAATTATTGGGTATAAAGGATGTTTAAAAGTCAAAATAACATGTGAAACTCAATCTGGTCATTCTGCAGCTCCATGGATGTTTGAAAACTCTATTGAGAAAATGTTTGAACTGTGGAAAATGATAAAGGAAATTCGTTTCCCAAATGAGGACTTGAAAAGTTATTTTTATTCCCTTTCTTCATGTATAATTGGTTTAAAAGGCGGAGGGTCAACAAACCAGGTTCCTTCGAAATGTCAAGCTTTAATAGACATAAGGGTTCCTCCCCAATTAACATGTATGCAGGTATATGAGGAGATAGCCAATAGGTTAAGGAAGTATCAAGCTGAATGTTCAAAGGTTAAGGTTGGCGTAGAGGCTGTTGGCATGACTGAACCCTTTGAAACAGAAAGAAATAGCCCTCTTGTAGCATCCCTCTCGTGGGCAATAAGGAAGGTGAGGGGGAAAACACCTACCCTAATAAGAAAAACAGGGACAGCTGACATGAACATGCTTGGCAACGCCTTGAAAATACCCACCGTAGCATATGGCCCCGGCAATTCAAGTTTAGACCACACAGCCCTAGAACACATAGAAATTAAAGAATACTTAAGCAGCATACAAGTGATTCAGGAATTCCTAAAAAAGTTGTTAAGTCAACATGAACGCCGAGGAATACGCCTGGATTAAAAGTCTAACACAATTGCTCCTAAGCTTTAGATGGTTTTATTAAACCGTTCTTCTTAATTTCATTAAATCTCATTTTAGCTCTTTTTAGAACCTCCGATGCGATTAGTTTATCTTTTGCAGGATTATTAATCTTCAGAAGAAGTGCAACTTTAATGGCGTGATTATCCACGCTTGTCACACGTACTTCCGGCTTAGAGCCTGGGGTGAGGTCTTCTTTAAGTTCATCGGCAATTTCTAGCAAAATTTTCTCAACCTCTGAAATATCCAGTGTATCATCCACTGTTAATGATATGGAAATTCTTGTTTCGCCTGGGGATGTTCTGTTTATTAGGGTACTCTTAACGATTTTCGAGTTAGGTATGTATACCATCTCGTTGTCAACGGTCATTAAGAATGTGCCCATCCAGGTGATATCTACAACTCTTCCAAAACATTTGCCTACTTGAATCCAGTCTCCAATCTTGAATAGGCTGTAAGCGGTGATGACCTCACGGGAAGCCATGTTTAAAAGTATATCTCTGAGGGCGATGGCCAATATTATTCCGCCTAACGTAAGAATAACAAGTAGTATGGTTAACTCTAATCCAACATAATCTAAGGCTATTAAAATGCCTATTAGCCATATCATCCATGAAACTATGCGCCTGGCTTGTTGAGTCCAGTTCGGGCTAAGTTTGCTTATGGCTTTTGATACGAAGCTTCCTAAGATTCTTGAAACTATCCATGTTGCAATAAGTATCGCGCATACGGTAGCAAGTTTAAGTAGAAGTTCAAATGGTATCTGAATCATTTGAATAAATTGAGAAATCAGCTGGAGGATTTGATTCATAAGCAACATCTCCTATGTTACTTCAACGCTTCTAAGTTTCTCTACTACTTTTTCTACTAAATCTAGCGAACCTGAGAGCAAAATTCTGTCTCCACCTTTAAAAACAAAAGTTTTTGTAGGATAAACGAGCTCGCCGTTGCGGAATATGCTTAATATTCTGCAGTTTTCTGAAAGGTCAAGATTGCCTATAGTTTTACCTATTATACTTCCGTTAGGGGGAATTGTAACCTTGACGATCTTGAAATTGGCGATTACATCTTCATATAGAGTTTCAGCGGTTAAGCTCTCTAAGGCGTTCAAAAATAGGCGCCGCGTTTCCTGAGCGGGGCATATCACAACGTCTGCACCGAACTCTTTCATTTTCGACATATTTTCAGGTTGATGTGCCCTCGCTATAACAAAAGGTATGCCAAATTGTCTTTTAGCGATTTGACATACTTTTATGTTAATTTCATCGTCGCTAGTTAATGCAAGTAATGCATCCATTTTGTCTGCTTCGATGGTCTTCCATATTTCCTCGTCGGCTCCGCTTCCATTGAAAATTGCCGCGTCTGAATGTTCAACTATTTCTCTACACTTTTTCTCGTCAGTTTCAATAACTGTAAGCAGGTGGCCTCTCTGTGAAAGGTAGCGAATTATAGGCATTCCAATGTCGCCAGCGCCCACTATAACTATACGCAAAGGGATATACCTAGTTTTGGATTAGAGTGGAACACCCATAAAAACTTAGTTATCGCTGTCCACCCTTGCCAGTTTTTAATAATTCTTCTAGCGAGTTTCACTAAGGCAAATTCCGTAAACCTAAATGCTAACTAAAATGGGAAAAAGACTTAATATCTTAGTCTTAACTTTAGCTGCTCTACAGTAATTTCTCATTCTTCACAATTAAGTTTAGCCTCTCGTGTTACAAATCCCAGCTTATGTATATTTTATATATTACTTGTGCTATATCCTTTTGGAATTGGCTGGTGAGAGGCTTGAAAGGGATGTTTGAGAAGACGGTTCCATTCCCGCCTGAAGAATATGTTAGAGTTGAATGGGAGTCTTTAAAAAGCTTCGTGGCTGAAGTCATAACTTCCTATAATGTTCCTGAAGAGCATTCAAGGAAAGTTGCCGACGTTCTTGTTTCTGCAGACCTTATGGGAATTGAAAGCCATGGAGTCCAAAGGCTTAGAAGATATACTGTAGGCATTCAAGTAGGCTCTGTAAACCCTAACGCTAATGTCAGGGTTGTCCGCGAGTCAGCTTCCACTGCTTTGGTAGATGGCGATTCAGGGCTTGGACAGGTTGTAGCCTCTAAAGCCATGGAAATAGCTATAAATAAGGCTGCGGAAACGGGCTCCGCCATAGTGGGAGTTAGAAACAGCCACCACTTCGGCATAGCAGGCTACTACGCCCTTCAAGCTGTTAAAAGAAACATGATGGGGATGGTTATGACAAACTCTGAAGCTTTAGTGGCCTACACGCATACTGTGGGCAGAAACATAGGCACAAATCCCATAGCAGTAGGCCTCCCAACAAAAAATCCACCACCCATACTTTTCGATGCAGCTACAAGCGTTGCCCCCATAGGAAAGATAGAAGTCTACGCCAAAGAGGGAAAGAAAATACCTTTAGGTTGGGCCATGTCCCCTGAGGGCAAACTTTTAGACGATCCGAAGGAGATTCTAGCCAGAAAAGGGGCACTGCTACCCTTAGGAGGGCTTGGAGAAGAGTTCAGCGGGCATAAAGGAGCGGGTTTAGCCCTCATTGTAGATTTATTGTGCGGAGTTTTAACAGGTGCAAACTACGGCAAAAAAGTTAGACATACAACAGACAAGGAGAAGGCAAACGTTGGACATTTCATGTTAGCCCTTAACATAGAAAACATCACCCCCCTCGAAGTTTTCCTAAAAACAGTTGAAGAGTATAAGGAATACATTAAAAGCCTAAGCAAGCTAGAAGAGGAAAGCATTGTATGGATACCAGGGGAGAAGGCGTGGCTAACAATGGAAACGAGAAAGAAGATAGGCATACCATTGCACAAGAACATTTTGAAAGAGATCAAAGAAGAAGGAGAAAAAGTAGGAGTAGAATTTAAAGTTAAGATTCTTAAAGAAACAGGATAAAACCCAAAACAAAGGATCTAGATTATATATAATAATGTGATTTTGCGGAGAAAATTATGAATATTGAAGACCTTGCAAAGGAAATTTTTAAGGCTCAGAAAAACTTTGAATTGCAATTAGGCCTGAAAAAATCCGTTAACAACTTCACAGACTCTGTTGAGAAGGTTTTAAACTCCTATCCATACCTCGCGGAAATGGCTAAGCATGTTAAACTCGCCAAGGATAAGGTTCTAAAAAATCTAGACTACTACGTAGACAGGACTTTGAATAGTGTAAAAGCCACAGGAGCCAACGCCTATTTTGCCGAGAACAAAGCATCAGCACTGCAAATAGTGAAAAGCATAGTGGGCGAAGAGAAGAAGGTTATTATAAAGGCGAAATCCATGGTAACTGAGGAACTTGCTCTAAGGGAATATCTAAGCAGTATGAGCCACGAGGTTTATGAGACGGATTTAGGTGAGTTCCTTATACAAATAGCTAAAGACAAGCCCATGCATACGATAGTTCCAGCCCTTCACTTGGCCAAGGAAAGGGCTGCTCAGCTTCTTAGGAATAAAGCTGGCTTGCCAGTAAATGAGGGAATGAGCCATGAAGAAATAGTCCTTAAATTTAGAGAGTTCTTCAGAACCAAGTTTATGAAGGCTGAAATCGGAATCAGCGGTGCAAACGCCATTGCCGCTGACACAGGTTCAGTGTTCCTAATCCACAATGAAGGCAATATAAGCAATGTTGTAACGCTTCCCCCTACCCATATAATAATTGTGGGCGTTGAAAAAATAATGCCGACCTTCAAAGATGCAGTTTTCCAGGCAATTGTGCAGGCAGGCTATGCTGGGCTTTATCCACCAACATACTTTAACGTGGTTTCAGGTCCAAGCAGCACTGCAGACTTAGAATATCACAGGGTTTACGGCGCCCACGGAGCCAAAGAAGTTCACGTAATACTCTACAATGGAGGAAGAATTAACGCTTTAAAAAATGGGTCTAAATTAAAAGAACAATTATACTGCGTTAAATGCGGAAGATGTCAAATCTCATGTCCCATTTGGGGTTTAAGTGGAAACATATGGGGAGGAAAAGTGTATGGAGGGCCAATGGGGATGGGATGGACGGCAATAACAGAGGGCATTGAAGCCGCCGAACCATTATCATGGTTCTGTTTACTCTGTAACATATGTAAAATCTCTTGCCCAGTTGAAATAGACTTCGCTGAAATCTCTCGAACAATTAGATCCCATAGTGTAGAAAGCGGCCATATCCCACCAAAGGTTAAAGAAATACTTGAAAACATCTATAAATACGGTAACCCTTTCGGTTTACCGAGGGCAAAAAGGGCTGAATGGGCTGATTCTCAAATACCGCTCTACAAAACAGGCGATGAATACCTCTACTACGTTGGAGACTTAGGATCGTATCATCCAAGGGCGCAACAGGCGGCAAAAACCCTTGCGCGTATGCTTTCCAAAGCTAAAGTAAACTACGGCATATTAGGTGCACTTGAAAACTGTTCGGGAAGTGAGGCATACGAGCTTGGAGAAACAGGACTCCTTGAAACAACAATAAAAAAGGCAATAGCCCTTCTTGAAAAATTAAGAGTGGAGAAAATTGTAACTCTTTCCCCTCACTCCTACCATATTATGAAAAACTTTTACTCTGATCTAGGTGGATTTTTCAACGTGAAACACTACACGCAACTGTTATGGGAGAGTATAAAGAACAGAAGGCTTAACCTAGAAAACTCTGGATTTCATAAAACAATAACCTACCATGACCCATGCTTCCTAGGCCGGTACAACAGCGAATACGACGCTCCTAGAAACATTTTAAAAGCCATTCCAGGAGTAAAAATCGTCGAAATGAAAAGAAACAGGCAAAACGCCCTATGCTGCGGAGGGGGAAGCGGAAACAGCTATATAGGTTTAGCCTGCGGATTACTTACCGAAAGTGAAAAAACACCAAGCAGAGAAAGAATTTTAGAGGCCTTTGAAACGGGTGCCGAAATTTTAGCAGTGGCCTGTCCTTCCTGCCTCATAATGCTGGAAGAAGCAGTCAAAGATTTAGGGCTGGAAGAGAAAATACAAGTGAAAGACATAACCGAAATAATTAACCTAGCGTTCAGCGACCATAAATGATTTAAACTTCATGGGAAACATAGAAATCTCCAAATTTTTTATGGCAATCTTTATCTTTAACGTCCTAGAAAAAAGAAATGGGTGTTTTTGTTGGAGAGGTTCGAGGTTTGGATTATGATGATAATGGCTTCTCTTTTAGGCGCTGTTGGCAACATACTCTTCAAAATTGGAACTGAAAAGTTTGGGGTTATATCGCCTCAAAGTTTCCTAGACGTTTCCTTCATCTTCAATTACCTTTTCACCCCTTCAATTTTCACGGCTTTAGTGATCTTCTTCTTAGGAAGGTTTCTCATGGGAAGCCCCCTTTCGGTTTTAGGTGTAACCCAGACCTTCGTAGCTATAACAGTCTTAAGCTTAATCTTCACCTTAATATTGGAAACATTAATTTTAAAAATAAGATATGACGTTTGGACATATGTCGGCATAGCAATTGGGCTAATTTCCATAGCCTTAATATCGCGGGGAATATCCACTTAACATTTTAAATAAAATGTATAAATGGTTTAAGGCTTTTAAAAGTAGATATTTTATGATTCAGAAAATGAAGTGGACCCCTATTTACGCCTGTGTAGCTGCAGCAATAATTGTAGTAGCTTTTACTTTTAGCGGTTTAATTTCAAAACAAATCCTAGTAGATGAGTATAAACTTAAAGTCCATGAGCTTCTAAAAGAAGCCATACAGGATTTTAAAGAAATTAGAGGGTTCCCCCTTGAAGATGTAGAAGTGGAGGTTGTAACAATAAGCTGGGCTAAAGAAAAATGGGGTGAAGCCCTAGCTGAAGCAAACAAGGAACAAATAATGATAGAGGAGAGAATATATAAAGGCTTATTCATGATTCCTGAAGACATAAGCCTCTATAATGTGGAAGTGGAATGGTCTGGAATGATAGCAGCGGCAGTTTGGCAAGGCAAAATCTACATAGTCAAGGAATACTTCAACCCCTCAGAGTTCTACGCGAAGAGGATGCTGATACATGAGTTGACACATATTATGCAGAGCAAATACTTCGCCCTAGAAGAAAGAGGCTTATTCGATGGAGAAAAGGCCAAATCAGCCCTGATAGAGGGAGACGCTCGCCTAATGGAAGAAGCCTACACAAACAAAACTAGAGAAAGCTTCGCTAAAACAGAAACTGCAAAAACCGAGTCTTTAACCACACATTACGGAAAAATACTTTCCAATAAGATAACTGCGGCACTTCCAGATTCAATTTCACGTTTATTCGCCTTCCCCTACGAATACGGCTTAGAATTTGTTAAGACTCTTTACGGAAAAGGCGGATGGGATGCAGTGAATAAGGCATATTCTAATGCGCCTACAACAACGGAACAGATAATGCACCCTGAAAAATACTTTATTAACGAGACAGGAAAGAAGGCTACCACACCAGAGCCAGCTTTAGAAAACTGGAGAGAAATGAAAAGCGATAGTTACGGCGAATACTTCATTCTGGTCATGTTTCAAAACTGGATTCCAGAATCTGAAGCTGTCACGGCGGCGGAAGGATGGGGAGGAGACAACCTAACATACTACGAAAACGGCGAAGACTACGTTTTCACATGGGAGATCCTATGGGACTCTGCGGGTGACGCCTTGGAGTTCGCCGTATCCTTTCAAAACATGGTGGAGAAGGCAGGAGCAAATAAAATGGGTGTAAACCTATGGTATACAAATGAGAAATTTCTATCTTTAACCTTAAAAGACGAAAAAACTCTAGTAATAAGCTCAACAAGTGAAGTTGGAATTAAGGATTTTATATCATTCTTTGAAGGGGATCTCCTTTAACCAAAGCCTTGCGAACTATGCAAGTGAGGACTATCTCCTTCCACTCTCAGAAATTTAAAAGGCACATAGCCTCTGCTTAAATCTTAAAAAGTGAAACGCATTATTAATGAAGTGAAATGCGAATCGATAAGGGAGACTTTGCCACTGTTTCAATACTTTCCATATGTTTTTTCCTATTGGCTGCCTATAATCTAGGCTCTGTCAGTGTTCCCCTTAACGCTTATAAGCCTTCAAGAGGTGAAAGCTTCTATATAGATTTCGGCGGTGCAGAGAAAATTAGCGCTGTTTATTTTTTGCTTAAGAGGGGAGAGGTTGACCTTAAGTTTTACACGGGCTCTCCTGGAAACTGGACTGGCGGTACGCCTGCGTCAACAGGGGGATACCACTATTATTCTTGGTGGAGAGTGAATGTGAACTGTGAAACGAGATTTTTGAAGTTTGTTTTCGACATATCAACAGCTGAAGTGGTGGAAATCTCTGCGCTCAACTTTGAAGGTGAAAAAGTTGTTTTAAACATGGTTAGGGATGAAAGTGGCGATAATGCGGCTTTAACCAGTTTGATTGATGAGCAGGAGAAGGTTGAATGCCCCCCTTCTCATATGTGTGAAACCTATTTTGACGAGGTTTACTATGTTAGGGCTGCGGAAGACTACATAAACCTCGAAGAACCTTTTGAGTGGACTCACCCGCCCCTTGGCAAGCTTATTATAACAGCCTCTATTCTTGTTTTTGGCTACAACCCTTTTGGCTGGAGGATTGTTGGGGTAATATTTGCCACATTAATTATACCAGTGATATACTTTTTTGGAAAGAAAATGTTTAATACGTGGATTGGTGGGTTTGCATCTGCCTTTCTCTTAACTTTTGATTTTATGCACTTTACCATGGGGAGGATAGCCACAGTGGACACTTATCTTGTTTTCTTCTCCCTAACCTCCCATATTTTCTTCTTCATGTACGTTAAACGAGTTTTGGAAGAGGGTTGGAAGGCTTCAAGGCTTCCCCTATTTTTAGCTGTTTTATTTTTCGCCCTTGGATTTTCCACGAAATGGTTTACAATGTTCGGTTTTGCCGGTCAAGTCTTTATACTCCTTTTGTTGAGGGTTAAAACTCTTTTTGGAGTTAGAAACGGTTTAGCGGAAAAATTTAAAGCCTTTTTCAGCAGACCATTTTTCTCTTTTATCGGCTTTTGTTTAATTGCCATTTTGATTTACTTTTTAACTTATGTTCCCCATTTTTTCATAGGCTATGATCTGAATGACATTTATAACCTGCAGTTTTCCATGCTCACCTTCCACTCGACGCTTACGGCTACGCATCCCTACTCCTCTCCATGGTATAGTTGGCCTTTCATTTTTAGACCCGTGCTCTTTTATTATTCAAATCTTCCCAGCGGGCTGGTTTCATCAATTGCAGCTATGGGCAACCCTGCTGTTTGGTGGTTTGGATTTGCATTCCTCATCTGCTCAGTGGAGGAGGCTTTCAGACGAGGAGATAACGTCTGCAAGTTCATTTTTGCCATATTCTTCTTCCAATGGCTTCCATACATTTTTATTTCAAGATGCCTCTTCATCTATCATTTCTACTCAAACGTTCCATTTCTGATTTTTGCAACAGTTTACTTCCTAAACAAATCTTGGGCTACGAGGAAGGGGAAAATAGCCTGGTCTTTGTATCTCATTCTAACTGGGGCTTTATTTGCGCTTTTCTACCCTGTAATTTCAGGATTCCCAGCGCCTATCTGGTGGCGTGAAATTCTAAGGTGGTCCAGGGGGTGGGTTTTTTAAAGCCTGAAAAGCGGACGAGCTTTGAGGAAAATCGGCTGATTGAAATTTCCCTTATTTTCCCAGCTTACAATGAGGCGGAAGGGCTTGAAAAGGCCGTCTACAAGGCCATGGAGGTGTTGAAGGAAATTTCAAGCTCTTATGAAATAATAATTGCTGAGGATGGAAGCACAGATGGAACTGACAAAATTGCATCTAACCTTTCAAGGAAACACCCAACTGTACGGCACATTCACAGCGATCAACGTTTAGGAAGGGGACTTGCACTAAAAAATGCTACAAAAAGTTCAAGAGGCCAAGTTGTAGCCTACAGCGATGTAGACTTAGCCACAGACATGAAATATCTGAAAAACTTGGTTGAGTCCTTAAGAGAAGGCTATGACATAGCTATAGGGTCAAGGATGCTTCCTGAAAGCAAAGTTAGTAGAACCCTCTCCAGAAGGCTAGCCTCAATATTCTATAACTTTATGGTTAGAAAAATGTTAGGATCAAAAATTAGAGATCATCAATGCGGATTTAAAGCCTACAAAAGAGAGGCCCTCTTAAAAATACTGGAGGATGCGGAGGCAACCCACTGGTTCTGGGATACCGAAATGCTAGTAAGAGCCTCGATGAAGGGTTACAAAATTAAAGAGATCCCTGTAGAATGGAAAAGCGGAAAGGAAACAAAAGTTCACCTCTTCAGAGACTCCTTATCTATGGGATGGCAAATACTTAAACTATGGTGGAAGTTAAAACGCTAAAACTAAAATTAGCCCGACTAGAAATGCTTCAAACCTTTAAGCCTTTCATAAGTGAATCTAAAAGACCTAAATTATAACAGCTAGGTTAATGTTTTAAGGCTGAATTTAAAAGCTGTGAAAAGGTGTTTGAGCATAACTTTTCTGTTGAAACCTCAAGTATGGTGAGGTTTTGATTTGGAGATTCTCCGGATATGAGGTTCACCATGTTTCTTTAGGCTATAGGAAACCATTCAAATAGCGCTTGGAGTATGGTTTGAAACTCAAGACATAACTTTAGGCATAAAAACGTCTAAAGAAATGGCGGAAGATGCGGTTAAAGCCGTAAAAAGGGGTTTCAAAGGTTAAGGTTGGATAAACCCTGGAGAGGACTTTGGAAGGGTTAAGCTGATCTAAGAAGCACTAGGCCAAAAAGTTCAAATTAGGATAGATGCAAACAGGGATGGACTCTGACGTGTTATTAAAAGATAAGCTTGTCAAGAGGGGAGGGATTAAAATTAGAATTCAATGCGTTTTTCCAAAAGCTTATAGATTAGGAATAATAGAGTTTGAAACAAAAATTTTGGCAAGCCTAAAATGGTTAATGTGAAATTTTTATATAAGTAACAGATAGATGCTTAAAGGTTTTTCAAGGCTTTGAAGCCGCATTTTCATTTTTAAATAAACTTATAGTGGGTTGTTTGGCTTTTGAATGTTAACGCTGCCTATTGTTGTTTAGTCGGTGGAGAAGCCATGAGCCATCACACGACGCTGTGTTTAGATGTGTGAAGCCTTCTCTGCAGGTTCCAAATTTCATCCCATACTTTCTTGTCAGCTTGGCTATGTTTTCCATGAGTTTAAGCCTTAATCCCCTTGGGAGATAAATGTATCTTGCTATTTTCTCCCCATTTTCAAAGTAGTAATGCTTAAGTTTTTCCGCTTTTTCAGGAAATGCTCGGCTTATCCTTTTCCAGTTATCCATTCTCACCTTATAGGTTGAGCTTGTAATATGCTTAACGCCTAGGGCTGAAACATCCCTTAAAAGCTCTTCAACGTTCTCGTTCACGTAGGGAATTATAGGGTCAATTCTTACTGATGTAGGGATTTCTGAGGCTGAAAGCCTTTCAAGAGCTTTCAGCCGCTGAGAAGGTGGCGGAGCATTTGGCTCAAGCACTTTTGAAAGTTCATCATCATGGGTTGTTAATGTTACGGTGACCATGGAAGGAACTCTTTTAAGCAGGTCTATATCCCTAACAACGACGTCTGACTTCGTTATTATCTGGATTTTACAGCGGCTACGCGTCAAAATCTCAAGACACTTTCTTGTCACGGCCATTTCAGCCTCAATTGTAGGGTATGGATCCGAAGAATTTGAGATGGAGACTGTTTCTCCAGCCAGCTTGTCAGCCTCCTTCTTAAGCCTTGAAGGCAAATCTTTCTTTGGGCGGCAGCTGTAAAAACTTGGTATGTAGCTTGTGGCGTAACAGTAAACGCATTCATGATCACACCCAGTGTAGGGGTTAAACGTTAGCTTAGGAGGACATGTGCAGAGTTTAGATTGCCAAGGGTCAAACCTTGCTATAAGCGTCAATGTTTGACACCGCTTAGCCTAAGCTAATTTAAAATGTGAGCTCGGTTACAAAAGTATTCTTTACTAAACGGATATAAGCCAGCTCTTTAAAATGTGAAAAGTCTAATCAGAGCTGTTGGCTTACACTGAACCAACATTGTGGCGAGTGGACGTTTAAATTAGAAATAAGATTTGCAAGATGAGAAGGCGCAAATGGCCGTGTATTGGCCTAGGGATTATTTTCAGCCAGAATCGTCCAGACACTGCTTTCGCCCGACACCTCGGGCGGTTGGGGGCCGCGGGCTGAACTGGTCGGCCGAAGCCTTCCAGCTTACACCCCGGCTCCATCAAACCCGTCTTCTACGGGAGCCCTCGTCCCAAAGGCTCAGGCTGTTGCCAGCCCAGCCGTTTTTGGGAATGGCTGCCTATTTTCGGGAGGGGCTTCGGGCTTAGATGCTTTCAGCCCTTATCCCCAACGGCGTGGCTGCCCGGCGTCTGCCCTGTCGGACAACCGGTTAACTAGAGGCCACAGCGTCCCGTTCCTCTCGTACTAGGGACCCTTTCCCCTCAGGCAGCCAACACTCCCAGCAGATAAAGTCCGACCTGTCTCACGACGGTCTAAACCCAGCTCACG
>JBBITX010000027.1:15843-18863 GCA_037440545.1 Candidatus Bathyarchaeota archaeon | reverse complement strand
TAAATGTTTTTACATTTGCTCGCTTTATTTAGACTGTGAGGTGTATGTCTGGCGGTATTTCCGGAAGATTTGTGATTCAGCGTCATCGTGCTACTCATCTTCATTTTGATTTAAGGCTTGAGATGGATGGCGTCTTGAAAAGCTGGGCTGTTCCTAAGGAGCCGCCTTTAATGCCGGGGGTGAGGAGACTGGCTGTTGAGGTTGAAGATCACGATTTAAGCTATGTTGACTTTGAGGGTGTAATACCTGAAGGTATGTATGGAGCTGGCATCGTTGAAATTTGGGATAGGGGTACATACACTTTGAAGAGTAGAAGTGATGACAAAATTGAGTTCAGGCTTCATGGCGAAAGGCTAAGCGGCGACTATGCCCTTATAAGGTTTAAGGGAGATAAAAACTGGCTTCTATTCAAAAAGAAGGGAGGATGAAGGGAAAAGGCTTAAACTTTTAGGCATGCTTAAAATTTCATGGGTTGGACATGTTGGAGCTCAAAACAGTTAAAGTTGAGGTGCCAGAGGGATGCAATGTAATTTTAGGCATGTCCCATTTCATTAAAACTGTGGAAGACCTGTATGAAGCATTGGTAAACGCTGTTCCGAACATAAAGTTTGGCATAGGCTTCTGCGAAAGCTCCGGGCCGTGCCTTGTAAGGCATGAGGGCAATGACGATGAGCTTAGAAGGCTTGCAGCGCAAAAAGCCTTCGAACTTTCCTGCGGCCACACCTTTGTAATCTTCATTAGAGACGCATACCCAATTAACGTTCTAGACAAAATTAAAAGGGTTCCTGAGGTCTGCACGGTTTACGCTGCAACAGCCAACCCATTAGAGGTTATAATTGTTGAAAGCAACCAGGGTAGGGGAATAATTGGAGTGATTGACGGCTACAAAAGCAGAGGCATAGAAGACGACAGTGAAATAAAGGCTAGAAAGGATTTTCTAAGGAAAATAGGCTACAAACTTTAACTTTAAAAGCCGGATGGGTGGAGCTGCTTAAATTTTCAGCAAGTTAGGCTCTAAATAGGCAGGAGGATGCTGAAGCTTAAGGGTTTGGGAAAGTTTACCTAGAAGCTAAAAGTTCACTCTGAAGCCTGAGGGAAACTTTTTCTCTCATCCTCTCAGTTGCATATTCGACTAGAATTTTAAACTGCCTCTCAGTCAGTATGTTGCGAGCCCTCGCCAAAACCTCTAAGCATGTCTCCTTAAAAACCAGGTCTGTACATCCCATCTTAGCGTCATCAATCAGTTCCTTGCATGCCTCAAGGATAAACTTGTTCAAGCAGCTCCACCGAGAAATATTCTATATTAAAATTTTAAAACACTTATGAATTCAGAAAACATATTAAAAATCAGAATTAACCGTAAACCCTGTGCACTCTCTAATTTTCACAAAGCTAAAATGGTAAGGTAAACACAATAACCACCATGGAACGAATAGGCAAATGTGAAGTTCAATTTATAGGAATCGTTGAGAAAAATGAAGAGAGAAAGGCAGAAGTTAGGGTTTTCCCAGAATATTGTGATGGCTTAAAAGGCGTGGAAGGCTACTCCCACCTAATAATCCTCTACTGGATTCACCTTCGCGACAGTATAGAAGATAGAAGAACACTTCTCGTATACCCTAAAAGGCAGACAGTTAAAGTTGAAACAGGAGTTTTTGCATGTAGAAGTCCCTCAAGACCTAACCCAATAGGATTATGCGTAGTTAAACTGATTAAAAAGGAAAACTGCACTCTAACACTGGAAGGGCTAGACGCCTTTGAGGGTTCCCCCATAATAGACATAAAACCCTACGTGCCAGAAATAGACTCAGTAATAAACGCTCGAGTCCCCGAATGGTCAAAAAATAAATAACCATCCAAAATTTAAATCTTAAAACTAAGATAGGCTGCACTTTACGGCATAAAGGATAACCCTAACGGAGAAGCTTAATGCCCAGTCTTTCCCGTCAGAAATTCTTCAGCCTTTTCAAAGATTGCTTGATGAAGCTTACCCCTGTTTTCATATGTAACAGTGAAAATTTCTGCGTCGGATCTTGCTTTAACCATTTCTATAAGCCTGTCCCTAGCCTTCCAATGGATAATCCCGACGACGAGCTTACCGCTTTCAACAGCCAGTTTAACTGCCTCCTTAAACCTTTCTGAGAAAAGCTCCATTGGGCCAATCTCGTCTATTGCCACCACGTCGCATTCTCTAACTGCCTTCAATATGGCTTCAACGCCCACGCCTTCCAAGTCTTCAAGGTTAACGCCATACTTACCAACTCTTGGGCCGCCTTTGAGGTTTTCATGGGCAAGCCAACCTCGCCTACAACCCGTCAAATCTATAATTTCAAAGCCTACTCTAAACCCTTTTAATCGAACTTCGCGACTAACCATCCCTCCAACCCTATAACCCTTCTTCCCTAAGGCTTCAACAACCCTTAAAAGAACAGTTGTTTTACCAACACCTGGGCTACCTGTCAAAAGCAGCACACGTTTAGGCAAAGGCAAATTCAACCTCCTCAAAGCATGCCTTAAAACCAAGCCCTAAAAAAGCTAAAATTCCTCCCTGTGGAACTCTAGTTAAGGTCACATTTGTACGGCGTAACATTATAACGTCACTACCCTGTTGATGGAGTTAAATATCTTCGTAAATTTTATATGAAAACTTCGCCTATTACAAATTAAGGCTTTCCATTAACACTGACAGAATTATGGTGAAGGATGCTTTAAACGGAAGTGTTAATATCCACCCTCCAATTTTCTATTTAAGCCAAGCCTGTTTAGGGAAATATGCAAGCCATGAACCCTGAAATAAAGAGTGGAGGCGTATCATCTTTTGAAAAACAGTTTAGAGAGTGGATAATGAAGAGGCATAACAAGGTTTTCCGTATGGCTTTGATTATAACCTTAATAATGCTTTTTTTCCTAATGTCTTTCAGGTTTACTGTAGGCGGTTTAAAAGAGTGGCTTCAAATTAGGCCTGAGGTGGTTCTGAACATAGCCATACAGCTTTACACCATAATGAACCCTATAAGCAC
>JBBITX010000027.1:5885-15743 GCA_037440545.1 Candidatus Bathyarchaeota archaeon | reverse complement strand
GATATGCTTGGAGGAATTTCAAGGTCAAAGTCCATAGATTTAAAACAGGTGGCTGTTGTACCTCTGGCAACACCCCTGCTAGTAGGCCCTGGAACTATGACAACTCTCATAGTTTTATCTCACTCGTACACCATCATGAACGTGCTTTTAGGCGGTTTAATCGCCACAGTAGGGGTTTACCTAACCCTTCGTTTCTCACCAGTTCTCGTTTCAGCTATAGGCAATAACGGCGTGCAAGCTGCAAGTCGAATAATGGCAGTTATACTGGCAGCCATAGCCTCCCAAATGATACAATCCGCCCTCCTAGAATGGGGTATTGCAAGCTCATGAAAAGGGAAGAGCCTAAGATAAATTACCCAACAGAAACCCTTCAGGAGGGAAGAGTTAAATTTCTAGCCCCAAAGCTTAAAGCTTTCATAAAAAAGCCAAGCGAATATGCACCTTCAAAGGCTCCTGTATTCTACAATCCCATCATGGAGTTAAACCGGGACATAGCGGTAATAGTCCTTCAGGCTTACAGGAAAACTTCTAACCGAAACCTTTCCATATGCGACCCGCTCACAGGCTGCGGAATTAGGGGTATACGCTACGCTAAAGAGGTTGAAGGCGTAGAAAAAGTGTTAATTAATGACATAAACACGAATGCCTTTGAACTGGCGAAGTACAACGTTAAAATCAACAAGTTAAGCCGAAAAGTCAAGGTTTTAAACTTGGATTCCAACTTTCTTTTAGCCATGTATGGAGCGCCTGGAAAAAGGTTTGACTTTATAGACTTAGACCCTTTCGGTTCTCCAGTGCCCTTCTTAGAATCAGCCGTTAGAGCTTTGCGCAGCGGAGGTCTTATTGCCTTAACAGCAACTGACATGGCGCCCCTATGCGGAGTCCACCCAAAAGCATGCATTCGTAGATATCACGCTAAACCCCTTAGAACTGAATATTGCCATGAACTGGCCGTTAGACTGCTAGCAGGATGCCTTGCATGTACAGCAGCAAAACATGACATTGGCATCCACATACTTTTCAGCCACAGCACAGACCATTATATACGCATATATGCACAGATAGAACATGGCGCAAAAAAGGCAGATGAAAGTATTGGAAAACTGGGACGTATATACCACTGTTTCGACTGCTTTCACAGACATGTTGAAAAAGGGTTTTTCACATATGGCTCCGAAAACAAATGTCCAGAATGCGGGTCAAAAACGGATTTTGCAGGACCAGTTTGGCTTGACAAAATATTTGATGAGAAATTCTGCAGAATAATGATGAAAGAAAGCTGTAATTTCAAGCTTAAAAATTCTAAGAGAATTAAAAAAATCTTAACCCTGATAAAGGGTGAATCAGAAGCTCCAATAACTTATTATGTACTGGACGTTATATGCGATAAGTTAGGCTTACATGTGCCTCCTTTAAATGATGTTTTTGAAGCTTTGGAAAAGGAAGGATTTAGAGCGGTTAAAACCCATTTTACCCCGAAGGGAATCAGGACAGAAGCTCCTGCCTCGACACTTACGAAAATATTGAAGGAACTGTGTATGAAGAAACTTTAAAAAGGTAGAAGACTTACAAACTTTCCACTCAGCTTAAGTATGCCTATTATTAATATTTCACGAACATATTGAAAGCTCGGAGGTGCGTGAAGCTCGGAAAAGTCTTAGTCACCTCAGCGTGGCCTTATATAAACGTAACTCCACATTTAGGCAACCTAGTGGGCTCTGTGCTGTCAGCTGACGTTGCAGCTAGATATTTTAGGCTTAAAGGCGAAGAGGTTGTCATGGTAAGCGGATCTGATGAGCATGGAACGCCAATAGAAGTTGAAGCAATAAAACTTGGAGTTAAACCAAAAGATTTGACAGATAAAAACCATTCAAGAGTTGTTGAACTTTTCAAAAAGTGGGGCATATCCTTTGACAATTATACGAGAACCGAAAGTCCAGTTCACAAAGAGTTCGTTCAGCAGCATCTTCTAAAAATCTATAGAAACGGCTACATATTCCCGATGGAAACACAGATGCTTTATTGTGAGAAATGTAATCGCTTTCTACCGGACAGGTTTGTCGAAGGAAAGTGTCCCTACTGTGGATATTTTCCAGCAAGAGGAGACCAGTGCGACCATTGCGGAAGGCTTCTAGAACCGACAACCCTAATGGATCCCCACTGTGTTATATGCGGAAGTCAGCCTATAATTAAAGAAACCAGACATTGGTACTTCGACCTATCAAAGTTTTCAAGTAAACTGGCTGAATATATAAGCCAAAACAGGCAGTTTTCAAGTAATGTGAAAAACTTCAGCCTCAACCTTATAAAGGAAGGGCTGAAGCCCAGAGCCGTAACCAGAGATGTAGGCTGGGGTATACCAGCTCCATTTCCAGGAGCTGAAAACAAAACAATATACGTCTGGGTTGAAGCCGTACTAGGATATGTTTCAGCTACAATAGAGTATTTTAGAAGCCGCGGCAACCCTGAAGGGTGGAGGGAATACTGGATTAACAAGGAAGCTAAAACCCTGTACTTCATTGGCAAGGATAACGTCCCCTTTCACACTATAATTCTACCAGCGCTCCTACTTGCCTCCAATGAAAATTACAACCTTCCATGGAATGTTTCAGCGACAGAGTTCCTCCAGTTCAAAGGCGAGAAAGCATCAAAAAGTCAGCGTATTGGAATATGGATAGATGAAGCCTTAGAGCTTTTCCCAGCTGATTATTGGCGCTACTTCCTAATTGCAACAAGGCCTGAAACAAGAGACTCGAACTTTTCATGGGAAATCTTTGCGGAGAAGATAAACTCAGACTTAAACGACACCTTAGGGAACTTCATCCATAGAACGCTCTCCTTCATAAACGTCCAGTTCAAAAGCGAAGTTCCGGAACCAACAGCGATAGATGAAGAAGACCTACAAGCTTTAGACACCCTTAAGAAACGGGTTGAAGAAGTAGCCCAAAACTATGAAGCCTTAAGGTTGCAATTTGCAGCCAACGGAGTGGTTGGCTTAGCCCGCAGCGGAAACCAGTATCTGAATGAAAAGGAACCTTGGAACCAGATTAAAAGGGATAGAGCGAAAGCTGGAACAATAATGTATGTGGCTGTCCAAATTGTTAAAGCCCTATCAATAATCTCTTCTCCAATAATACCCTTCACAGCCGAAGAGCTTTGGAAAACCTTAAAACTGCCTGGAAGCGTCCATGCCCAAAAATGGAGCGAAGCGCTGAAACCGCTGTCTCCAGGACACAAAATAGACAGAGCAAAGCCCCTATTCCAAAAGGTGACTTTCAACGAAAAGGAGCTTGACGAAATGCTGGAAAAAGTGAGGGAGAACGTTGCAAAACCTGTTAAACACTTCACAGATTAATTTCTAAAGCCTAACTCAAAATGGGAAATCATGGAATTTTAATGATCGTTAGAGAAATATATCCCAAAACTGTTTTGTCTAAATCAAAGGTTCTTGATTACACTGTTAACCCCTATGTGGGATGTGAACACGGCTGTACTTATTGCTATGCACGTTACGTGAAAAGATTCACTGGACATGGGGAGGCTTGGGGAGAATTCGTCGACGTAAAGGTTAATGCTGCGCTTCTGCTTAAACGGGAAACTAATCGAAATAGAATTGGAAGAGTTTGGATAAGCGGGTTATGTGATCCATACCAGCCACTTGAAAAGAAGTATGAAATAACAAGAAGTTGCCTTGAAATTTTGCTGAAAAAGGGCTGGCCAGTCACCGTGCAAACTAAATCCTCCCTCATATTAAGGGATGTGGAGCTTCTAAGCAGCCATAACAATGTAGAGGTTACGCTTACAATTACGACATGCGACGATGAGATAAGGCGAATCTTCGAGCCTAAAGCTCCCCCTATTCATGAAAGAATAAAGGCTTTAGAGAAACTTCATTCCGCGGGAATAAAAACATCCGTTATGATTGCTCCGCTACTTCCTAAGGCTGAAGGCCTAATAAAGGAGATAAGTGGAAAAGCAGATAATGTGCTTGTAGACAGGATGAATTACCATTATGCAGACTGGGTGTACAGAAAGCATGGACTTGAATATGCCATGAAAGAGAGCTTCTTTAAACAGAAAAAACTTGAGCTTGCTAAAACCCTTAACTCTGAAAAAATCCCACATGAATTCATATTTTAAAATGTACTTCGGAAAGAGTAAATAGTAAGCTTAGAAAAACTAGGATGGTTGTATGAAACTTTGAAGGTTAAAATCGACCTACACGTTCATACTTGCTACTCCTACGACGGTTTAACAAAGCCTGAGGAGCTTGTTTTCTACGGTAGAAAGGGCGGATTAGATGGTTTAGCCATAACAGACCATGACAGAGTTGACAAGGCTTTAAAAATAGCCAAAGAAACAAGAGATTATCTGGTAATTCCCGGAGTTGAAATTTCAAGTTTAAACGGTCATGTTATTGGACTTAACGTTCAAGAAGCAATTTCAAAGGGTCTACCAGTAGAGGAAACTGTGGAGAGAATACATGAACAGGGCGGACTTGCCATTGCATGTCACCCCATATCATTTTTCAAAGCGAACATCAACCAAGCTTTATTTAAAAAATTTGACGCTGTTGAAGTTATAAACTCCTCAGCTATACCCTTCAAAAGATCTGTGCGAAAGTCTATGGAAATAACCATTGGAATTGGAAAGCCTCAGGTTGCAGGCAGCGACGCCCATTACGGCCCAGAAATAGGCTCAGCCTACACCCTCGTGGACTCCGAAATGGAATGCAACGAGATTGTTAAGGCCATTAATAATGGACGCTGCCAACCATATGGGAAGGCGATCCCCATGAAAATTAGGTTGAAAAGGGAAATCCTAACACTGAAAAGAAGATTCTAACAATCTTGGTTTAGGCTTTAATACTAGAATTCAATAAATTTCTTTTACAAGTGGGTTAAAGAGGTGACGTTATTAGGTTTTGCTCCATTTGATATAGGTTAAGCTCTATGCCTAGTGGTTTTTCAGGCTCAGCTTTAGGATCCATATTATAAAGTTGGGGGGCTAAAGTTCCCAGCATGCTTAGAATGGGAGCGGAATAAATCCCTGTTAATATCAATGTTACCTTAAGTTTGTCCTCCTCCTTGGGATTAACTTTAAAACCCCAAACAACAAGAGCGTCTTCACCCATGTGCTCCATGAATATTTTTTCAACAAGGTTTGCCTCTTCAAGGTCTGTCCTTCTGTCGCCTGTAATGTGAACTATAGCGGCTTTTGCGCAAGCAATATTAACGTCAAAGGAGAGGTTTTTCAGGGCTTTACGAACAGCCTCCTCAGCGCGATTTGGACCCTGAGCATCACCAACGCCTATAACTGCAACCCCCCATCCAGTAAAAAGAGTTCTGAGTTCTTGAAAGTTAACGTTGAAAAAGCCTTGAGCTGAAATTGTTTCCATCAAATTTTTAATAACTTCCGCCAGAAATTGGCATGCAAAATTGTAAGCCTCATTTCTGGATAGCCTAGGCGCAAGCTGCATAAGCCTTTCTTCGTCAATTACAATTAACATGTCGCAGTTCCTCTGCATTTCAGTTAATGCGTAGGCAGCATACTCTGCACACTCTGCACGCATCATTTCAGAGTTAGAGGGCACAACTGCGATCCCTACTGTGAGAACACCCTTAGCTTTCGCATTTTCAGTCATGACCATTAAATCGCCTGCATACTTCCCATCGCTCAAATCAGCCGCTACGAAAACTATGTCCGAATCGGCGATAAGACCTTCAAGAGTTTCAATTGACTCTCCAAGAACTTCATTATTGTTTGTTCCGATTTTAACCTCTAAGCCTCTAGGCGACTTTCCTCCTATCAATATTTTTTTATGCGCTTTTGTAACATTAAGCTGCAAGGCATCTGAACTTACTGCAACGCACATTGCTTCAACCAAGCCCGTCTCCATAAGCTTTGACACAATGTTGCATCCAGCTTCTCCAACGCCGAGAAAAAGCTTACGGCATAGCTTTTGCAGTGAGTATTTTCCGTCATCCCTATTTTTGAAGTCGTCTTTGAACACTTGTTTCGCTAGGTTCAATTAACTAACCCTCTTGTTTCGCCAAACCTCGCTGCTGATCAGGTCGCGAATTGCAACGCGGATGGCTTCAGCTCGGTTAGGATAAAATCTTGCATTTACAAGCTGGTCCAGCGCCTTAATATATGGTTCGGGCAAATAGAGAGTGATCAACTTCATTTAGGCTACCTCCAGCGCTATGAGAGAGGTTGTAAAAAATTTATACTTCTATATAATATGTTTTAAATATGTTTTAAATATGGTGGTTCTAAGTCTTTTAAGGATTACGCATTATGGCTTTCAGAATGGTGTAAATTCGAGGCCAGATAGACCTCTAGGTTTTTATTGCCTGTTGAAGCTTTTAATATACCGCGATGGAAAACGATGCGGGTGTTCGTTAAGAGCTTCGGATGTTCAACAAATCTTGCTGACGGCGAGGTATTGTCGGGATGCTTAGTTAAGGCTGGATACGAACTTGCACATGATGCTAGTTGCGCCGATGTCATCGTCTATAATACATGTGCTGTCAAGGGACCTACTGAAAACCGCATGTTTGAGGTTTTAAAACGTGTTCCAAAAGGCAAGAAGCTTATTGTGGCAGGCTGTCTACCCCTGATAAACTTTGAGAGGCTTCGCAGGGAAGTCCGCTTTGACGGAGTTGTTGGTCCAGCTGCTGGGGAGAAGATAGTCTTAGCTGTTGAAAGAGTTTTGATGGGAGAGAAGGTTTCATTGTTGGATAAGGCTGTAAGCGCGATGCCAAGCCTAATGCTTCCCCGCGTACGTTTAAACCCCGTTGTCGGCGTTATTCCTATAAGCTACGGCTGTTTGGGGTCCTGCTCCTACTGCTGCGTCATCTATGCCCGTGGACGCTTGCGGAGCTACAGAATTGAGGATATAACTGAAAGGCTTAAGATGGATTTGGCTTCTGGAGTTAGAGAGTTTTGGCTTACTTCTCAAGATACCGCATGTTATGGAATCGATATTGGCGCCAATCTCGCGGAGCTTCTTACAATGCTCTGCGGTGTGAGAGGCAACTATATGATCCGCGTTGGAATGATGACCCCTAACATGGCTTTAAGTCTTCTGAAAAGTCTTGTTCAAGTCTATAAGCATGGAAAAATCTTCAAGTTTATCCATTTGCCCATTCAAAGTGGAGATAATACAGTCCTAAAAAACATGCGAAGATTCTATAAGGTTGAGGACTTTAAATACATAATTGAGGCTTTTAGGGCAGAGTTCCCAAAAATAACCGTAGCAACAGACATCATCTGCGGCTTTCCAGGAGAAGATATAGAAGCCTTCAAGCGGACACTTCAGCTGATTATGGAAGTTAAACCAGATGTTGTTAACGTTTCAAAGTTTTTTGCAAGACCGAGAACAGAAGCTGCTAAAATGGAAAACCAGGTGGCCTATTCTGAGATTAAAAGAAGAAGCGCCGAAGCCTCACTTCTCGCTAGGAAAATTGCCTTGGAGAAGAATATGGAATGGGTTGGATGGGAAGGGACAGTTTTTGTAGATGAAGCTGGCAAGGTGAGAGGCACATGGGTTGGTAGAAACTTTGCCTATAAACCCATCGTGATAAAAAGCGAATATCCCTTACTCGGCAAATTTGTAAGGGTTAAGGTTTTAAATGCCCACCCTTCATACCTAGAGGGACAACTTTTAACTGTGTAGAAGCATTTAGACCCTAAAACTCCAAATCAAAGGAATTATAGGAGCATATTATAGGAGCATATTAAAATTTCATTGTAGAATTTTAGAGGAGAACAAATTTGGAGTAGAAAAGTTTCTGTTTGAAACTGAAAATTTAGAATGTGCCTTGGCTAAATCCCGATTAGCATAATGCAAATAATTTATTTATTTGCATAGTACAATTATTACATTTTGGAGATGAGTGTTTGAGCGAGGAAAACGTTATTGAAGTTGGGCGTATAACCCACTATTTCACAAAGATAGGTGTGGCGGTTATAGAGCTTAAGGCTCCATTGGCTGTTGGCGACCATATTGTTGTTAAGGGGCCTACAACTGATTTTGAACAAGTTGTTGATTCAATGCAAATTGAACATAAAAACGTTCAAAGGGCTGATGCTGGCCAAAGCATAGGCTTAAAAGTTACTCAAAGAGTTAGAGAAAAAGACATTGTTTACAAGAAGATATAGTTACCCCATTTTTATTATTTTAGCCGGTTATTTCTGGAGAATTAAAGATCTAATGAGCTTTCAAATTTTCAGTCTTACCGCATTTTAATCCATCAAGTCTAAGGCGGAATTTAGTCAAGAGGCCCCATTAATCTATAACAAATATTCACACATGGTGTAAGTTAACTTTCATCGCTCAATTCCTTAAACTATTCTTAGAGGCGATCGCTTAGTGAAAGGTTTATGGTACAGCTACTGATTTAGTAAAATTGATGTTTTAGAATAATTTATTAATAACTTAAGGTTTCGTTATTTAATTTTTGGGGATAGGCCCTGTTGAAAGTTTGCCTAATATCTCCTCCGTATAACTCAGCTGTTAAATCTGTTGTTGGAATTTCTTCCCCTCCGCTGGGCTTGGCTTATTTGGCCTCTTTTGTTAGGCGGGACCATGAAGTAAGGGTTATTGATGCTAATGTTCTTAACTATTCAATGGATGATGTTAGGAGGGAGCTTAAAAGCTTCTATCCGGATGTTGTTGGGATAACCTCTGTTACACCTTCTATTCCAAAAGCATATGAAGTTGCTAGAATAGCGAAAAGTGTCAGGGAGGATTGCAAAGTAATATTGGGAGGCCCTCACGCATCCTTTCTTCCTGAGCAGACTTTGAAAGAATGCAAGGATGTGGACGTTGTTGTCAAGGGTGAGGGGGAAGAAACCTTTGCAGAGTTGATGGAAGCTTTTGAAGGAAAATCCAGTTTAAACCAAGTTAGGGGGTTAACCTTCAGAGAAGACGGAAAAATAATTGATAACGAGCCGAGAGCATTCATTAAGAATGTAGATGACATCCCCTTTCCAAGCATGGACCTTTTACCTATGGACAAGTACCGCTCTCACGGCGTAAGATATACTACTATGCTTACAAGTCGAGGATGCCCGTTTAACTGTTCTTTCTGTTCCTCGTCACGCCTTTTCGGAGGGCACTGGCGGGGTAGAAGCCCTGAAAACGTGGCTGAAGAGATAAAGCTGATTTATGAAGAATATAAGATTAGGAATATAGAATTCATTGATGACACCTTCACCCTCAATCAGAGAAGAGCTGAAAAAATATGCGATGAAATAGTTAAAGCTGGCCTTGACATAAGCTGGGGAGCCTCATCCAGAGTTGACACATTATCGAGAAGGCTTGCTGAAAAGATGAAGAAGGCTGGATGTTGGATCCTATTCCTAGGCATAGAGTCAGGGTGTCAAAGAATATTAGACGCAATAGGGAAAAGGATAACCATCGACCAGGCGAAGAAAGCTGTTAAAATAGTTAAGGATGCTGGCATTCAGGTTTTAGGCTCTTTCATAATAGGCTTCATACAGGACACCATAGAAACAATTGAGAATACAATAAAATTTGCAAAAAGCCTAAACTTGGACTACGCTGAATTCTCCATACTTACCCCATATCCTGGAACACCCATATACGACTACGCATTGGAGAACAATTTATTAATGACAAATAACTGGTCAAAGTACACTGCCACAGAGCCAATAGTAAAAGTTAAAGGAGTATCTGAAAGACAGCTTAGAACATTGTTCCAAAAAGCATACCTAAGCTTTTATCTAAGACCTGTAACTGTTTTGAAATGGCTGAAAAATAGGCAGTTCACTTTAATTAAGAGCGGTTTCAAGGCTGCAATAAACTATTTGACAGGTAAATGAGCAAAA
>JBBITX010000027.1:0-5785 GCA_037440545.1 Candidatus Bathyarchaeota archaeon | reverse complement strand
GTTAATTTTGAGAATTTGTTATACTTTGAGCTTAATCCCCCATTTCTTGTTTATCTCTTCAAGTTTCTCTGAAATCCTTTTAGCCCTAGTTTCAGCCTCGCTGAAAAGGACTTCTAGTTCTCTTTTTTTAACCATGTCTGTTAATTTCTCAATTTCAACGGGCACCTTTTCAAGCGCTGATATCCACTTTTTGCTGGCAGCTTCGTCTTCAGATACAAGCTCTAAGGCTTCTTCAGGGCAAAATTCAACGCATTTAGGTTCTCCGTTGCATAGGTCGCAGACGAGCACAGAGGCCTTGTCAGGGTGTAGTGCTATTCCACCATATGGACAAGCCTGAATGCACCATCCACACCTGTCACATTTAGCTTCCTCGATGAGTATAAGGCCCTTATCTTCAGACTGGGTTAAAGCCTTCCTTGGGCAGGCTCTAACGCATGGGGCGTCCTTACAGAACCTGCAAGCCATTGCAATGTTGAAAATAGGGGTTAAACGAATAACCCTTATCCTCGACCTTAAAGGATTCCAGAGGGGTTCGTTTTTCTCTAAAACGCATACATATTCACATAGGCTGCAACCTGTGCATTTTCCAGGGTCGGCTGCCACAAACCTTCTCAAATTAGGCTCAGCCATAATAGGCCCTCTTTGACTTCTAGATTTAAATCTTTACATGCAAAACTTATTTTTATAATTATCTTTTCCAAAAAGCTTAATTTCCAATTTGAATTCAGCCTCTTCGTAAATGTGTAAAAGTCTATAGCTTAACATTTAGCCTACCGTTAAGAGCAATTTTATACCCGTCAAATTCTGAGCGATAAGCGTAAGTTTCCACACCGCATTTTGAGGCATCCCTTAAAACTCTTCCAAAATTAGGATCAGCCTCTTCGTTCAAAGTAAAGGAGGAGGCATCCATCCTCTGAACGATAAAAAGTATGCAAGCTCTAAAACCCTCTTTTTTGGCTTCAGAAAGTTGCAAAACTTGTCTGGCTCCTCTAACGGTTTTAGCGTCTGGAAACATGGCAACTCCATCCTTCACAAGAGTGCATGATTTAACCTCCAGAAGGCATGACGCCAAACCATCGCAGAGGAAAAAGTCAAACCTAGAATTTCCACGGCGATATTCAGTTATTATTTTGCTGTATCCGGAAAACTCGGGTATATCCCCATTTCTCAAGGCTTCGAAGACAAGCCTGTTCGGAACACGTGAGTCCACAGAGACCAACTGCGATCCACAATAGACCCCTATCACATCATAGCACGTCTTCCTATTAGGAAATGCAGGCTTTTTTAAAATAACCTTCACACCCGGCGTTAAAAGTTCATGCAACCTGCCTGGATTAGGTAAAAAACATAAAACCTTTTTGTCGTCAAAACGGACCAAGGCTGAGAAACGCGTCATCCTCCTTATAAAGATTCCTTCAAAAACCTTTCCACCAACTTTAACGAAACTACACAATTTTCAAACACCAACTTGAAAATGGAGCAGCCATACTCATAAAATAATTTCCTTAGACTTAAATTTTAAACGTCTAGCCCTACATAATTATGAGCGGTGTTGAAGCATGAATGAAACAATAA
The DNA here is from genome assembly GCA_037440545.1 of Candidatus Bathyarchaeota archaeon. Classification (GTDB taxonomy): domain Archaea; phylum Thermoproteota; class Bathyarchaeia; order Bathyarchaeales; family Bathycorpusculaceae; genus JAVZIQ01. Next base: position 4,210 of record JBBITX010000027.1, on the reverse strand, counting down.
GAGTTATTAAAAGTAGGAGAAGTATTAGAAGGTTTAAACCTGAACAAATCCCTGACTCCGCATTGAAGGAAATATTAGAGTGCGCGATATATGCTCCCAACGCCAGGAATCAACAGAAATGGCATTTCACAGTTGTACAGAACAGAGACATGATTAATAGAATGGAGAGTGTGATGAAGGAGAACCTAAAAAGTTCAGATATAGAGTTTCTCAGGAAGAGGGCGAGTGAACCTGACTTCACAGTTTTCGGAAACGCTCCAACAGTAATTGTTGTTACAGGGGAAAAGCAAGCCTTCTCCAATTTCGTTCAGATAGACTGCTCATGTGCAGCAGAAAACATTTTAATAGCTGCAGAATCTTTAGGAATAGGCTCCCACATAATGACAAGCACAGAATTCCTCTTCAAAGGAGAAAAAGGACTCCTCCTGAAAAGGGATTTAGGAATCCCAGAAGGATATGAGCACATATGCACAATCGCCCTTGGATATAAAGACGAAACACCACCCGAAAAGCCTAGGGATAGAAGCGTAATAAATTACATAAAATAAAATAAATGTACACTTGAACAACTCTTTAAGTTAGCTTTAAACGTAGACTTTAATTAGATATCTAGTGTTGCAGCTGGCAGGGTAATCCCGCGTAAAAGGAATTTGTTATTGTGTGGCTCGTTTGAAGAAGTCTAACACAATTGGTATGAAAATATCTTCACTTACACTTCTAATTCCATGTCTAGTGTTAGGCATAATTAGCAGCTCGCCTTTTGGAAGAGATCTATAGAAGCGCACAGCTTCTTCTGGCGGAATCAAATCATCATGGTCGCCTACAGAAACTAAAACTGGGAAGTCTGCACGTTCAAGATAATTCCTGTTCAAAGTTTTTGATCCTTTATTTTGCATAAAGGAAGCTGCCTCTTTAAGGAGATTTCTCCAGCGTTTTCCATGAAGCTTTTGAAGTGTCTCTGCAAACTTAGGATCTTCAGTTACTATTCTGTCAGGATCCATTTTGTAAATCATAGATTGAACCGCGTTCTCATCCCAGTACATTTTTGAAGCGTGCATTACGAGAGCCTTAATTCTTCCAGGATGTTGAATGCCAGCTATTAAGCCCACAAATCCGCCTAGGCTGTAACCACATACAAGAACAGATTCTAAATGTAACGCGTTAAGAAGCCCAATTAGGTCGTCTCGGAAAAGCACGTCTGACAACTCGCCCTCAGGATTGTCTGTTAAACCATGACCGCGCATATCTACAGCAATTACATGATATTCTCTTGAAAAAAATGGAATAAACCTCCTCCAATCACTTTCAATTGATCCTAACAAACCATGTAAAAGAATTAGAGGTTTACCCTCCCCACTCTCCTCTAAATGGAAAGTAACATTACCTACCTTCACGCTTGACATTTCAAAATAATTTAGAACAGATCCCATTATAAAGATTTAGGAATGTTTGGAGAAATGTTTTTTATCGACAATTGATATAGGCTTAACCAAAAATTTTAACCAATTGTCTGGACAATTGGCGTAGGTTTTGTCCAGACAAAGGAGAGCCTAAAAAGCGGGCTTGTATAGATCAATAACTGGTTCTCCACTAATACCATAATGCTTATGTTGAGATTACTATATCTGCAAAATCCCATGATATAAAACCCAAAATAGGAAAATTGTAAATTGATGAAGATAGGCCGTAAGCTAATTATTTAGAATAGGGTTCATTATTACATATTTTGAATTCATCAAGATTAAGAACGCCAATAGTCTTTATTCTTTAAGAGTGTGAAGTAAAACATGAAAAAAGGTGCAAAGGCAAAAATTGAAAGACATAGCCCTGCACTCGTTGATGTTAATTGTCCCCACAGCTTTGGATATCTGAGTCAACGTCCAAGAAGTGAGGAAATACCTGTTGAATGCTTGACTTGCGAGAAGCTTTTGAATTGCATGCTTTATGAAGTCAAAGAGGAAATCAATTCGGAAGATGTGGAACATGAAGAGCCTGTAATTAAGGAAATCCAAGAGCCTTCTGGAGCGCCGTTTGAGGAGATTTTGAAAAGAGAGCGTGAAGAGGCAGAGGAACATAAATCCCTAGTTGAAGGCGCTGTCGTGGAGCCTTCAGAAGACTATTTCATTGTTGAAAATCTGGGCATGCTCTACGCTTCTTGGTCTAAAACTGTACGCATTCCCAGAGATGCCTTATCAACTTGGGGAGAAAAAGTTGAAGAAGTTGAAGTTGAAACAACTCTGGGAAAAAGAGCTAGATTTAAAGTTCAACCCATGGAGGAATCGCAGAAAAGAGTGGTGCAGATACCAGATCAGGCGCAGCGTGACCTTGGAATTGCAAGCGGAGACCTAGTTAAAGTTGAACCGGTAATAAACCCTCAAAAAGGGCAGTTTAAAAGTTTAAAAAACCTTTTTTCCCGAAAATAGGATTTGCCAATCATAAGCCTAAATAATCATATTGTTTCCTATTTTATTAAATTTTTAAAATTAGTACTGTTTACTCCTTGCAGAGATAACCGCAATTACAGATAGAATCATGAATAGGAGAATAATATTGGTTAGTGGGACTTCTGGTATTATTGTATACATGAAGTATTCTCCGGCATTATTTTGCTGGGCTACGTTTCCTGCGTTATCATATGCCAATATTTTGTAGGCTATTTTTGTTCCCCTCAGGATACCCCTTGATAACGGCCTCGTATAAGCCTGTATATGAGTTGAATAGCATAGGGTGGGCAATCCATTCGCCTCCATTCGCTTGATAAAGCAGGGTGACGTTTTTCACTCCGCTCTCACCGTCCGTAACATTAACGCTAACAGTTACTTTTTGAAACTGCTGTACGTTATCTTTTGAAGGGCTCTGAAACGGCTGACCTATAATTGGTGGTAGCTGATCTGGCAAAACAGAAAGGTTAAAGCTGAATACATTGTTATCCACTTTAACCTCACCTTGGACTGGGTAAACTTCAACTGTGAAGATTATGGTGCCAGGTTCGATGGATTTGAAACTTTCAATTCCTATTTTAGGTATCAAAACTGTGCGTCTTAACGACTTGCCAGGTTCAATTAATCCGTTAAGTGTGATGTTAAAACTTGTCAAGCTGTCAAGACATATTCTTATAATGGGATCCTGCTCCTTCACTGTTCCATTATTAGTAACTGTGATGTTTAACGTTGCATTCTGTCCGTAGTAGATGTTTTGTGGTGAAACTATTACCTTAATAGATAAGTCGTGTACCTCTGTAGGGATCACATACTTTGCAAGGTCGTCTCCTCCACCCTCCCAGGATTCTGGGGCTCCTTGCCAAGCGTAAATATTTCCATCAGCGTATCCAAGTCTGCAACCTACATAATCCCCTACGCCGAAGGGAAGATCGGGAAGCTGCTCCCAAAAATTCATGGAAATCTTATATCTATAGAACCTTTTGTCAGGTATTGGTGAAGGAGTTTCCGGATAAGCTTGGTTGCCGCTTAAAGCGTATATGTAGTCTTTTTGATCAGCCATCCAAAAGCCTATATAAAGGAGGGAAGCCCCGTCGCCTACCCCGCCAACACCTCCATCATGGGGTTTTGCAGGTAAATCTGCCAATGAAACCCATTCGTTTTTTGATATGCTGTATCTCCAAAAATCGCAGAGGGGCTTATCCTCGAGGAACTCGCCTCTAAGGGCATATAGATAGTCGCCTCCAGTCCATACAAGAGAGGCTCCATCACCTGTACCGCCTGGAGGATTGGCAAGATTTCTCCATCCTTTTATTTTCAGATCGTAAAGCATAAAATATGTTTGACGCTTTTCACCTCCTCCTATTAAGGCGTATAAACCGCGGCCTGCAACATAGGTTAAGGCGTCACCCTCACCCTGTTCAAATGGGGTTTCCTCCAATGGCTCCCATGAATTACTTAAAATGTTGTAACGGTAAAACCATCTGCGGCTTTCGCACCTGCAGAACCGAACAAGGCGTAAATGTAACCGTTGAAATCTCATGCCAAAGCAGTCCCCGTCTTAAAGGCAGAACTGTCAAGCGTAGGCGGATACGCCAACCTAACAAAACTGTTATTAGAAGGCGTATAACGATAAAAATAGGAACCTCTAGCGATGTATAAAGCAGTTCCTGTTCCTACAACACCTTCTCCATAAGAGCCGGCAACAGTGTCTCTTACCCAAACCCAACAACAGCACAATGAACTGAAGAAGAACAAAATGCAAACACAAA
>JBBITX010000026.1:0-19187 GCA_037440545.1 Candidatus Bathyarchaeota archaeon | reverse complement strand
TCCAGCCCCGCTGCACCAACGCCTCTTTTGTTGTTTCCAATATTTTGAGGCTTAAGAGACTTGGAAGGGCCATGTTTTAAACGGCTAACTACACAAATATGTAACACGCTTAATAGTGCAGGAAAGGAATGTTTTCTGTTGGTTGTCGCCATTTAACTTATAAGAGTTTTTGAATGGTAACATCTTTGTGATAGGTATGAATTTAAATCTGGCTGGGAAAGTCGTCGTAGTTACTGGTGCTGCAAGGGGTATAGGAAGCAGCATTGCCTTAGAGTTTGCGAAGGAAGGGGCTAAAGTTGTAGTTAACGATGTTATAGAAGGGAGTTCCGTTACGGAGAAAATTAGGAACATGGATGGTGCTAGCGTTTTTGTAAAGGCTGACGTTTCAAGTTTAGGGGAAGTTGAAAAGTTATTCAGTGAAGTTTTAGAAGTATTTGGCCGAGTAGACATACTTGTAAACAATGCCGGTGTAACCAGAGATGCATTAATTCATAAAATGAAAGTTGAGGACTGGAACATTGTTATGGATGTTAACTTGAAGGGAGCCTTCCTCTGTTCCAAGATGGCTGCAGAACATATGATGAGGCAAAGCTACGGTCGTATAATAAACATATCATCAGTTGTAGGGCAGATGGGTAACGTCGGCCAATCTAACTATGCCTCTTCAAAGGCAGGATTAATTGGACTTACGAAGGCTTTGGCTCTTGAACTTGCTCCATATGGCATTACCGTGAACGCCATAGCTCCGGGCTTTACAAAAACAGAGATGACGAAGAAAATGCCGGAGAAGATTGCTAAACGCTTTGTTGAAAGGACGCCCCTTGGAAGAATGGCTCAACCAGAGGAAATAGCTTATCTTGCAGTTTTCTTAGCGTCAGACTTGGCTAAATTCATTACGGGACAAGTTATAGCAGTTAACGGTGGACTTTACATGTAAAGGGCCAAAGAGCCATCTGAGTTTACCCGTTGAAGAGCAAAGGCATATATCCCTCAATGCACTTTTGAACCTTTCTAATGTGAACGTTTAAGGGCGAAATTAATGGCAATCGTAGAAGAGATATTGAGGCTTAAGAGGGAGAAGAAGGCTATAATCTTAGCGCATAACTATCAAAGGCCGGAGATCCAAGACATAGCGGATTATGTAGGGGACAGCATTGAGCTTAGCAGAAAGGCTATGGAGGAAGAGGAGGCGGAGATTATCGTTTTCGCAGCTGTGGATTTTATGGCTGAGTCGGCGGCAATTTTAAACCCTAACAAGAAGGTTTTGTTGCCCTCTGCAGGCGCAAGATGTCCAATGGCTCAGATGCTAACCGTGGAGGAAATAAAACGTTGGAGGACAATTTACCCGCATGTACCCTTGGTTTTATATGTTAACACTTTAGCTTCAGCCAAGGCCTATTGTGACGTTTGCTGTACATCCGCAAACGCTTCTGAAGTAATAGACTCTCTAAACGCTGAGACAGTGCTCTTCGGGCCAGATCGTAACTTGGCTGAGTACGTTCAAGAGAAAACTGGCAAGACAATAATTCCAATTCCTGAGCATGGTTTCTGTCCTACGCATCTGCTCTTCCACTCTGAGGACATTCAAGCCTTGAAGGCCTTATACCCTGAAGCGGTTGTCATGGTTCATCCTGAATGCACCTCTGAAGTGCGGAAATCAGCGGATTACATTGGAAGCACCTCTCAAATGTGTAAGTATGCAAAAGAAAGCAAAGCTAAAACGTTTATAGTGGCCACTGAAGAGGGAATAATACACCGTTTAAAAAAAGAAAACCCTGATAAAAAGTTTATCCTAGCCTATGAGGGAGCTGTCTGTCCAAACATGAAGTTGAACACTCTCCACAGAATTTACGTTTCTCTTAATGAGGAGAAACACTTAGTTACAGTCCCTGAGCCCATAGCCAGAAAAGCAAGAAAAGCATTAGAGAAAATGTTTGAGATTAAGCATTAAAGCAGAGACTATATGGAAACAACCATCGACCTGAGGATTTTCACACCCCTTTTTGATAACAACTCATTGCTTAACCTTCGAATCTCTGAAGCATCCCCCCTCACGGCAATAGCTTCTAGGCAGTCCCTCTCTGTTAAATGTATGTGCATTGTCGAAGAAACAATGTTAGCGTGATGATGCTGAACATCTGTGAGAGCATCCTCAACCCCTCTAACTTCATGGTCGTAAAGCAGCATAAGAACCCCTGCCCGCACCCCTCGCTCCTCCTGCTGCCACTTATGTTCAGATATAAAAAGCCTAACCGCGTCTTGAACAGCCTTAGAACGGTTTTCATAACCCATCTTCCGAATTACTTCATCAAAATCTGCTAGAAGATCTTGGGGAAAGGTAACACTTACCCTCACTATTTTTGGCATATTCCACCAACCATCTCCTAATAATTTACGTGTTTAAACAATAAAGTTTTTATGCACATTTTTAAGGATGAAAATACTCAGAAATATTAAAAATGAATAAAAAATATTTTAAAACCAAAGACATAGCCACGATAATTCTATTTAGTCCGCTATACGCCGTACTTAACTTATACATAGGGCCATTAGGCTTCACTTTGCTTAAACTGCCGATATTATGCGATGTGGCTGTTTTCTTCACACTGCTGCTTGTCGTTTGGCTCTCAGCCAAGTTTGGCTCAGCATCAATTGTCGGATTGATCGGCTCATTAATTGTTTTATCATTAAGGCCGTCGCCTCACATTATTGGCTTTGCAGCTGCATCTGTACTTTTTGACATTCTAATGACGGTGAACCGCCACAAAATAAGTTTAAACACCTGCAACATGGCTTCAGCTGCAATAGTGACAGCGATATCCGCTTACTTCGCAGGAGTAGTCATAGGAGCATTTTTCATGGATAAACCATTAACTTCAGCCACTCTTCAGTGGGCGCTAACTCTATGGGGAGTATGGCACCTTGCAGGTGGATTAGCAAGTCTTGCCATAGCATTCCCAGTAATGGCCATTCTTGAAAGGGCAAATGTGAAGAGAATAAAAAGTGCATAAAACGCCTTAAAATTCAAAACTACAAACCTACCGGCCGCTTAACATGTAGGTTTATTGAACACTGATAACCTTCTAAGACCTCTATAAGCATATCTTAAATGAAGCTTTAACAAGAACAGAATACAATTAAGTTGACAGCGATAAAACTCGATGAGGGGAATAATGTAAGGTTTAAACATAATAAGGCTTTATAGGAAGGGTTTTCTTTAGTGTTCTTAATGGGAATAGAGGATTTAGAAGTAGCTAGAAAAAGGTTAAGATTGTATGGTTTAACGCTTTCAATTGTTAAAGATTCAAAGGCAATCTTTGAGAGTGGCAGTAAAGGGATATCTGATTTGGTTAGGGCTATAGAAAGTCTTGGAGATAAGCTTTCAGGGTCTTCTGCTGCAGATAGGGTGGTTGGTAAGGCTGCGGCTTTATTATTCGTTTATGCAGGAGTCGAAGCTGTTTACGCTTATATTCTAAGCAGTAGAGCTAAAACCGTGCTTGAAAACTATGAGGTTTATTTTGAGTGGGATAAGATTGTTGATAAAATATTGAACTTAAAAATGAATGGAGTATGTCCATTTGAAAAAATGGCTGAAAACATATCAAACCCAGAGGAGGCTTACAGAAGGTTTAAAGACCAACTTGGGCTTTAATGTGGGGTTCGATATGGCTGGTGGATGCGAAGGGTTTATATCTGGAGAAGATAGAGAACTTAAAAGCATTAGAGAAGCCAAGAGGCGCAGACTGTTGAAAGAGTGGGAGGAAAAGCGTAAAACTGGCATTGAACCGGTTCATGTTACAGACCTAAATTTTAACAAAGTTGTAAGTGAAAATCCCCTTGTGCTAATTGACTTTTGGGCAGCTTGGTGTATGCCATGCAAAATGATAGCGCCCATAATTGAGGATTTGGCAAGAGAATACTCCGGCAAAGTATTGGTTGGAAAGCTCAATGTAGACGAGAATCCAGGCTCAGCTGAACGTTTCCAAGTTTTCAGCATTCCCACATTGTTAATAATGAAGAATGGCAGGGAAGTTGACAGGATAGTGGGTTTCGTTCCTAAAAACCAGATTGAAAGCCGTCTTAAAAAACATTTAGAGTGAGAATTATGGACAGTTCGGAGCGCAGAGTTATAGGTGCACTCCTTCTACTTTTAGGGGTAACTTTTTTCGCCATAGGCCTTTACACACGTCAGCTGAACGTTATAGTTGAGCTTTTAAAAAGAGCTTTTCCATAAGAGCTTTTCCATAAGATCGGAAGTTTCGCTAGCACGCTCAGCTTCTATAATAAGCCAGATTTAAGGCTTAACAACCCTTATGCTAAATTTCCATCGGAAATCCTTCGCAGGCTATGGAAGTTATGGAGGTTTGTTTTGGCCTTTTTAAAATTTACCCCTTCATTTTATCATTTTTTCATACATCTTCTCCAGTGTCCACCGTATGCTTGATTTAAGCTCTCTTAAGCGGTCAGAATCAAAGTTCTTCACAATTATTTCTCGTATAAGGTCGCCCTCCCTGACAATGTTATAAAAGAAAACATCCTCTGGTTTAAGTCTTCCAGAACTTAAGAGTTCTCTGTCCTTTTCCAGCATTTTTGTTAACACTCTTTCAACTAAGAACTGGGTGAATGGAGGGGTATTAATATTGAAGGTTTTATCCTCTGCCAAGACTACTTTTAAAATGTTATCTCCGACGTAGAGCTTAGCCAAAAGCTCTCCTGAGGATGTCTTAAACTGAATTGTTTCTCTAAATTCAGGGTGACCCTGTAAAGGTTTAATTAATGCTTCCATAGCCTGGGGCTCTCCTAATGGAGGTGAGGGCTTAGTAATCTCTGCCCGTTTAAACCCCTTAGCCAAAATTATGGAGTTAATGGTTTCTAAAACTCCATGTAACTCCCTAAGTTCTGATTCTAACTTTTCAACTCTTTTCTCTAGCTTTTTCTTAAAATCCAATAGCCTTTTAATCTCTTCAGCTTCTTCTGACATCACCGCCCACTTATAGTATAATGTGCTGATTTTTGCTTATCAAACCTTTGATTGCTAATCCTTTTACATCACTTCTAAAACGGCTGAGCCTTCAACTTCTGATTTTAGCTTTGGATAATGCCTAAGCTTGACTTTAAACTCTTTCTCAAGGAAGTTTTCAAATTCCTTGAAGACCAAACTGTCTGTTTGGTTTATTTTAAAACATGTTTTTCCCTCTTCGAGGGAGGTTAAATCGTATATGGCCACCCTTTTCGATAAGTTTTCATCTTCTAAAACTATGTTTACAAAATTTTCAGGAGATGTTTCTGAAAAAAGCCACGCTGTGTAGGCTGCTTCAACAACGCGGTATGAAACGCCTTCTCGTACAACACATTTTTTATTAGAAACTATGCTTTTAAATGATGAGGGGTGAAGGTTCTTTGCTAGAAGGAAATTGTGGTATCTGCTATTTATTTCAACCCAATCCTCACTTTCCGAGGTTCTCCAACCGCGAAACCTGCATTTCTCCTTAAAATTTTTCAGAATCTCCCAAATTCTAGATGTTTTCATTTAGAAACCTCTTTCTTCAGATACTATTGTAATTCCCTCAGATTTAAATTTATTTGCATGTTTCTGCGAAAAAATGTAGCAAAAAATTTATAAAATTGAAAAATTGTAGATAAAAAACGATTTTATCTACAATATTCCAGAGGAAATAGGCAGAATTAAATATGGCAATGTTTTAGGATGGTGAAATTTTTTAACGAGTTACAGTTTAATGTTTAAGAGCTGGGACAATCTTCCGGAATAAACAATGTTTTTCTACGTTTTTCCGACAACAAACAATAAATTAGTATATAACAAAATAATTGTATACGTTGTTGGAAGGCTGCGTGGTTTGAGGTCTAAAAATAACTCTTCAACTTTAGACGTTATAGATCTAAAAATTTTGGAAGCCCTTCAGGAGGATGCTAGACAGACCTACACTGATATAGGTAGGCACTTAGGAATAGCGCATTCAACAGTTTATGACAGGGTTAAGCGCCTAGAGCAATGTGGTGTTATAAAAAAGTACACCGCCCTCGTAGACAATGAAAAAGTTGGAAATAAAAAGATAAGGGCAATAATAACAGTTTACACAGATCCTAAGGAAAGCGAGAAGGTTGCAGAAAAACTTTGCCAAGAGCCTCAAGTGCTTGAAGTTTACACCTCTCTTTCAGAAGAGCTTCAAGTGATAGCAAAGGTTATTGCTGAAAGCCAGGAAAGCCTCCACGCGTTTATCGCCCAGTCAGTTGCGCCATTAAAGGGAGTTTTAAGAATCCGCACCTCAATAATCACCAAGAAGTTCAAGGAAGCGCAGTACCTCGTTGGAAACGAGCTTAGAAAAATCATGGAAGGTGAAAAATAAAACGTAATAAAGGGATGCGAATGAGGGAGCTAAACCGAAAAATACTTCAAACAGTTCCAAGGGAGAAGGCCTTCTACTTCTTTACTTCAATTGGAAACTATACTGGCGTGTTTGCTTCTTCCCTGAAAGAGTTTATGGAGGGAATAAGCAGAGTTGACGTGAAATCTTTAGAGTTTCACCTTTACAGAGGAGACTTTGAAAAGTGGATGGATGAAGTTTTAGGTGATGCAGAGCTAGCCGGGGAAATTATTGAGCTGAGAAAACTAGGGCTGACCGGTGAAAACCTTAGAAAAAGTTTATACATTACAGTTTCAAGGAGGATGGAGCATCTAAAAATTTAGACTTTTGGAGTTTAGGGGCGGCTGAAAAAGTTAAATTTACATGAGGCTCACATAATATTCCATGTTTGAAAGCTTTGCAGTTGATGTGCATTTATCGGGTTGGATTTAGACTGAAATGGAATAGGAAACTCAGTAGGGGAGCGTTGATTGCTCGGGGAGAAACGCTACGTTCAACATAGTTTTCTTAAGCCACGCGCTGTTGAGGAGAGGCTTTACCAGACAAGAATTATTGATGTGGCTAAGAGGAAAAACTCTCTCGTAGTTTTACCCACGGCCCTTGGAAAAACCGTCATAGCTCTCCTCCTAGCCATTGAGAAATGTCAAGAAGGGAAGATTTACTTCCTTGCTCCCACAAGGCCCCTTGTTCAGCAGCACCATCAAACTTTCGTTGATAAAACCTTTTTCGAGGAGAATGAGCTTGTATTAGTCACCGGACACCATCCCCCTGAGAAGAGGAAGATTCTTTACGGGCAGGGCAAAATAATATTTGCAACTCCTCAGTGCATTTACAACGATTTGAGAAGCGGGTTTTTAAGGCTTAATGATGCATCCCTCCTAATTTTCGATGAAGCTCACAGGGCTAGGGGTAATTACTCCTATGTAGGCATAGCCCAATACTATTTTAGGCAGTGTAGTCGACCGCTGGTTTTGGGTTTAACAGCTTCTCCAGGCGGTAGCGAGGAGAAAATTGCGGAGGTTTGTAGAAACTTGGGGATAGAAGCCATAGAACACCGCTTAGATGAGGATAAGGATGTTAAACCCTACATTCAGCCCATAGACGTTCAGTGGAGACGTGTTAAGCTTCCAGAATGCTACATACAGGTTAGGGATAGGCTTAGGGAAATGTTAATTGAACGGGTGAAGACGCTTCAGTCGCTTGGAGTTTTAACGGATAAGCAGCCTGCCTTCATTACAAGAAGGGATCTTGTTGAGCTTAACGAGGAGCTTCAGCGTAGGATTGGAGGAGGTGAAGGTGGATACCTCTACCAGATTAAGTTTCAGGCCACGGCAACTTTAAGCATAGCCCACATGATAGAGCTTATAGAAACGCAGGGTCCTGAAACCCTTCAGGCTTTCATTGAAAAGTCGCTTAGGAAAATGGCTTTTGAGGGAAGTCGAGGACATAAGTCTATCGTGGAAGACCCAGCTTTTCTGAAGGCAAAACACATGCTTAAGACCTGTTTACAATCGGAAAACCCCAAGATGGCTGAGGTCTCAGAAATTTTAAAGGAGCAGCTTCAAACTAAGCCAGACTCAAGGGTTATAGTCTTCACCCAGTACCGCGACACAGTGCGTGCTATAACGAAAACTCTTAAGGAAAAACATGGATTTGAAGCCATACGCTTCGTTGGACAGGGAGAACGTGAAGGAGACCCTGGAATGAATCAGGAACAGCAGCGTGAAGCCCTTGAAAAACTTCGAAGTGGAGAGGCAAAAATCCTGGTGGCGACAAGCATAGCTGAGGAAGGTTTGGACATACCTGAAGTGGACCACGTTATCTTCTATGAGCCCGTCCCAAGCGAGATAAGGTATATACAGCGTAGGGGCAGAACTGGACGCCGAGTAGCTGGTAAGGTCACCATCTTGATAGCTGAAGACACAATAGACGAAGCCTTCTACTGGTCAAGTATATCAAGGGCTAGGAAAATGAAGAGAATAATAAGCCAGCTGAACAAGAAACTGCCTCAAATGCTTAGAGAAAGGCACGCCTTAACAGCTGAACCAACTTTGACAAGGTTCATAGACGAGCAGAAAGCTTATGAACTGCAAAAAGAGGCTGAAATAACATTAAAGCCTTCTAAACCACAGCTTTGGGCACCTCAAACAATACATACTAAAGGCTTAAGCCAAGCAATAAAATGGCTAAGTGAAAACATACCTGAAAAACCAACTCCGATCAAGATAATTGTAGAAATGGCAACTGAAGAAACAGGCCTAGACAAAGCAGCAGTAGAAACTGCAATATGGAGAATGGCACAGCAAGGACTACTTTACCAGCCTGAACCTGGAAAAATAAAGAAACTATAACAAAATTAAAATGCGAAAATGCCTTTTAAGGCGAACAGCAAAAACATAGACTAATAAAGCCTAAGCAAAAATAGAAAGGGGAAAGGAAGCAGTTAACGTAAAATGCTTTACCTCTAAACATCAAAGATGATTAACGTTATAGTGAGTTAAAGTTCAAAGCTGATCATGTTGGAAGAGTGTGTTTAAGTGCAAGCGAGCTCATTTAAGAATCTGGCTGTTGCAGTCAGCATATATTTCCTCACAGTCAATTTCACTGAAATGTTTCTCTCCATATTTTTCATAGAGTCTGGAATGAAAGTTGGCGATGTTGTCATTATTTTGCTTATAACCTTCCTCGTAATTGGGCTCCTGCCTCCTATGCTTCTTAAATTCTTAAAAAATTTTGAAAGATTAATTTGTTCTGGAATATTTTTCACGATGATTTTTTATACAGTTTTGATTTTTTGTAAAAATCCTTTCATAATCGGGCTTTTTTATGGCTTAAGCTCAGCCACTTTCTGGCCTAGTTTCAACCTTTTGCAGTTTAGGCTCAGCAAATCCAATTTTAGGGCGCGAACAGTAAGCCTTTTCTCATCTGTAATTCCAACAGTAGCCAGCATAGTTGGCCCTGCTTTCGGAGGAATAATTATAGAAAATTTCGGATTCCAACAGCTATTCTCTTTTTCCCTAAGCCTATACTTTATCAGCTTAGCCCTTTCTACTCGGATAAGGTTTAAATCTGAGGTTTATGGCTTATCCCTCCCGAAAGAAAGGAAAATTTTCGTTTTTTTCCTCACATTCATTTTTTTCGGCATGACGGAAGCCTACTGGCTTCCCTACCCGTTGTTTGTAAAGCAGATTTCGGAGACAACTTACATGACGGGCTTTGTTTTCTCTATAACAGGAATAGTTATGTCAATTATAACATTTCTTGTAAACTGGCTATCAGACATCAAAATGAGGCGTGTTGAGTTTACAGTAATAGGAACATTGTTAAACGCGACATGGTTCTTTCTAATAGGTTTAGCTTCAGCCCCCCACCACATATTGTTATTATCCTCCCTATCTGGCATGGCAGGAGCCTTTACAATTTCATGGTCTGCCCATTATGGAGACATGTTTAGCAGAAAGTACCACGCAAGCATTCTTGTATTCAAGGAAACAGGTTTAATGGTTGGAAGAATAATAGGCCTTTTACCCACATGCATGTTTATTTTAGAGGGAAATTATCTGGCTTACTTCAGACTTCTAGGGGTTTTCCACCTTTCTCTAATACCATTTCTTTTAATTGAGAAAGTTTGCTAACTTAAGATTTAAGGGCTTAGGCCACCCATAGTAGAGATTTACAGGTTTACGCCCGAAAGCAGATGAAATACAACATGTTTTTAACCGCTGAAAAACTTTAAAACTTATAACTTTGCATTTAAATTTTCCCCTAACGTTACAAGAGGGTTTAAAAATGGGTGGGAGGGATAAGATAAAGATTTCATTTGAATCCGGATTGACAGTAGAATGTGAAATACATTTCGAGAAAAGTCCAAAAACGGCTGAAGCCCTCATAAAATCTCTACCTTTCAAGTCTAGGGCTGAATTTTGGGGAAGTGAAGTATACTTCCAAGCTCCATTCCATGTAGGCCTTGAAAATGCAAGGGAAGTCGTTGATTTTGGGGATTTAGCCTACTGGCCTGAGGGCCCAGCCTTATGCCTCTTTTACGGCCCAACTCTCTCAAGTCCCTCACCTGACGTTATAAAGCCCTACAGCCCTGTAAACGTGATAGGGAAAATTATAGGAGACCCTAAAATTTTAAGTCGGGTGAATGAAGGGGAGGAACTAAAAGTGGAAAAGGCATAGGCAAGTGTAATCCTTTCCAGAATGGACATCCTAAAAACTGCTAGTCCTTCCACTTACACCGCCTATTATAACATGTGTCGTGAGGAAAATGGTGTTGGGATGGTAGGTGAGGGTTAGCTCTAACGGCTTAAATTGTTAAGGTTTAATGCGAGGTTAGATTTCAAGCTTTTTAAGCACCTCTTCTGGTTTGAATTCTTGGCGTGTTCTGACAGATGCTTCTTCCACGTAGAGTTGAACTGCATATTTTAAGGCTTCTCTGCTGATAGGTATAAATTGGCTGTTTGAGTGGAAATAGTTTAGAAGCGATGCTGAGCAGGCGAAGCGGATGGCTCTGTCCTCTAAACGGGCTGAGAAGGCTACAAACTCTTTAGGTATTTGTTCTAAAATTGCGTTCCGGGCCTCTTCTATGACCTGGTAGGCTTCAGGCGTGATTAGCACAGGCTTTTGTGGATAGCGAGCCTTAACGAGTGGGTGTTGAGTTTCTATGGCGTAGACTAGGGTTAGGTGGTCTCTAATGTTTCTAGCGCCTTTTTCAATGTCAATTTCTCCGAAGGCAAGCCTTTTCTGGCTTTGAGCTATCTCTATGAAACGCTGCTTTGTCAGCCTGTGAAGCCTGCATAACATGCGATCCTCAATGGCGTTGAAGTTTGGATCTGTAACTGTTACCTCGTAGCCTCTGCCATAGGTGGCCACGTTGTAGTTCACTGTGAAGAACCCGCTGAAACGGTATGGGCCTATAACTTCTCGGTGTAGCTCATACTTTATCACGCCGCGTTCCATGGCCAGCTTTAAAGGTTCAACCATGCCCTTATACTTGAACCAGTCGTTGAACTCGGGAACAATGAAGTTGAAAGCTTTCCCAGCGTAGGCCTGTCCTATCCTTATGAAGCGGGCTGGAGTCATGCCCCCTGCATAGCGGTTGCGTCCTGGAACCCCATGGGGGAAGATTTTAGCATCCAACCTGCCGAGTATCATGTCTCTGGTGGAGAAGCTTTTACCTGTTCCAGGCTCTCCGAAGAGGGCTAGGTTCCACCCTGTCCGCATTCCTGTCTTCCCCCTTTCATGAACTATTTCAACGTCTGCCAAACCGTACTGTTGAGTTATGCTTAGAAGGCTGTCGAAGTATAGGACAGACCCGAAAAGTTTAATTAAATACTCTGAAAGGCTACTTATAGAGAAGGCTTTTCCAAACTTAACTATCGATTCAAGCCTATTTCTCAAAAGTTCTGCCAGGTACTGGCTGAGCTCGTTCTCCATTTTCTCTATTTCCGCCCTTTCCATGGCTACGTAATCAACTTCGCCTTCTCCTGCTTGAACTGTCGTTGGCATAGTAGCTGTGGTGGGAGTTGGCAAGCGTTGAGGTGGAGCTATGCCCAGCTCCTCCTGGACAAGCGGTGAAACCTCTTCTAGAATCTTCCATTCTTTGTAGCCTTCCCCTTCATATGAGGGAGTGATAATCTTTAGCCTTTCAAGGTCTGTTACTATTTGCGAAGGGTCTATGCGATGCTTTAGGCGGGCGGATATGTCTCTTAACCCGCAGCCATCAGCCGATTCTAACATAACTCTTAAAACTTCAAACCCGTTTTTTCCATGCTTTCTAACTACCTGCTTGAGGCCTGTCCTAAGGGTTTCCCATGACCCTTCAAGTTTTAATACACCGTCCTCGAAAGTGTAGTATTTACCTCTGAAAACAACCCATTTCCGGGGCTTAAAACATGTAAAGGCTTCTTTAAGCTGGGTTTCCTCTATGGCTTGGGCTATGGCAAGGGCAGCCTCATCCTCGTCTAGCTTCCATGGGTTTTCAAAGCCTTCAAAATATGGCACTGCGTATTTTCTGCCCACCTCGAAGAGCTGGTGAATTGGGAATGCACGTTTTAACAGGATTTTCTTTTCAACAACTTTCTCTTCAGAATTCACTGCCAGTTCCTCCTTCAATATAGGTTTTTGTAAGGGCTTCTACCTCCATCTGTCCAATCCAGCCATTAGCCTTAAGCTCTTCTAATCCTCTGATCAACATTCCACTGAAATCATGCCTTTTTAAAAGGTTGGCTGAAGCTGCAGTTTGGATTAGGGTTTCGCCGAAAACTTCATCTGTGGCTGAAGCCGTTTTTATAGCTGAGTCCAACATTTTCCCGATTACGGTTCTAGGCTGGAGGAAAAGTTTCACTTTTGATTCCTGTGTAAGGCCTGTTAGGGCTTTTTTGAAAGTTTTCAGAAGGCCTCCAGGCGCTGCAACCTTTGAAGGTGGGACTGTTTGAATTTGTGTTTTTCCCTCAGCCTCATAGCCTAAAAGGTAGAAGGGTATACATACAAGTTTGACATCTTCAATTTGCAATGGCAAAATAGCTTTTTCAACCTCTTTTATCCACATGTGTTTTCTGTTTATCAGCTCTTCAGTCTTTTTGATGACAAGGCCGGTTTTCAGCCTAAGCTTTTCAACCTCCGCCCTTTTAGCGTATATCTTCTCTTCACATTGAGCTTCAAGGTTTGAAATTACGCTTTTCTCCTTTTGTATAAGCTCCTGATAGGCTTTTTTAACCTTTTCAACGTCGACTTCATGTTTTTTCCGGGCTTCCTCAACGTGTTTTGCTAACTCTTGCATTCTCCTATTTGCCTCCCTTATTTTTTCTTCGCATATTCTTAGTCTATGCTCCCAACGGGCTAACCCTAACTTGTTGTTTCTCCTTTTGCATGTTTCGCGCCTTCTGCCATAGTCTGCCTTCCTAAGTTCAAGGTCTTCAAGCTTCTTTTCAAGCCTTTCCTTCTCCCTAATTCTAATTTTAAGCTCTTTTTCAAACGTTTTGTTCATTTTAGATGTTTCGACATTCCTCTTCCCCTCAAGTTTTTCCACGTTTCTCTCCACTGTAGGCTTAAGCCTCAAAACCTCCTCGTTGTAGTAGCCGCGTATATGCTCCATTTCCTTAAGAATCATTTTTTCATGGAGGCTTAAAGTCTGGTTTAGGAGGCTTCTCGCATGTTCAAGGCTGCTTATCTCCAATTCGACATTTTTAATTATTCTTAAAAATTGGCCTTTACATTTTAAAGCTGCCTCTGCATCTAGTTTAGGAGGCACTAGAACATCTGGCTGGCTGGCTTCAAGTTCTGCTGCGGAGGCTTCTTTTAGATACTCTAAAAAGGCTGTGTGAAAATCCCTTTCAGTAATTAAGGCTTCAATTTTATCTTGGAGAGTTTCAGGAAATTCTATGAAGGTTTTTTCATGTCTGTTTATTGTTTGCCAAAAGTATGCTCTGTCAGTTGCTCCCCTTTCAATTTCTTCGATGAAGGATTGGACATCAGGAACCTTTTCACGTTTAAAAACATATGATGATACGCCGAGCCCGTCTATTATCAGGGTGCCTTCCCTCACCGGTGTAAGCCATAAAGGATAATGCATTTTGGAGACAAAGATTGTTTTTTCAGCTGATCCTAAAAAAGCGTGCTTCTTACGTTTCCCCTCAGCAAGAAGCATGATGGAGGCGACCTCCATGTTCATGTTGAAGGCTTGGCCGACTTTTTCATCTGGGACAGCGAAAGGTAAAATCAAGCTTGAAGCAGACATGGCAAGGGCTTCCACAATTCTATACGTGTAAAAGATTATATTAGATTAGCGTGCTCTGAAAACAGCATTGGCTTAAACTTAGAATTTATTTAAACATTGGAAAGGTTCTGGTTGATTAAGGGATGTGTATGCGGGGTTGGCTGTCCCAATTTTGATGAGTGTTTAATGGCCAGCTTAAGTTTAGATTTGTTGGTCTATTCAAGCACTTCTGATCTTTTAAAGGCTATCCATGAGATTAGGAGGAATATGATAATGTAGGCTATGGCCACAGCTATTGATCTTGCCAAGATTAGGGAGAGGTTTTCTTCATATACCTCAAACAGTTGCGGGGTCTGTCCTGGGGTTGTGGCTATTTTGTAGAATGCTACCTTTGATGATGGATATAGGGCGTAGTTGACTAGATTTTCCGGTATGCCATCTGAGCCCGTAGATATTGCCTTGCCAGGCGTGTATGGCGTCTGAGGGGTTGTCCCAGTTATGTATCCAGTTCTTCCGCTTCCAGGAAGGTAGTTGAGGATCCAGGACTGATCTGTAAATAAAGATATTATGGGCGAGCTTATTGTCAACGCTAGGAAAACTCCGAAAGTTCCTATGGCTGCTATCAAGGAGCTTTTTGAAATTGAGCCTATGGCCAAAACTATGGATGCGTAAACGAATGTGCTGATCATTGCCCCTGTGAGGGATAAAGGTATGAGGTGTAGGTTGTTTTGAGGTCCATAAACAAGCGTACCTCCTATGGATATGTAAAGGAATAAGAGGGTGTAAGCGGCTAGGAGGGTTATGAATGCGGCTAGGAGTTTTCCAGCGAAAACCAGGGTTCGCGAAACAGGCTTCGTTAAAAGCGGAACAATCGTTCCGCTTTCAAACTCTCCTGAAATGCTGTTCATAACCACGACAACGGCGAATAGAAACATTCCAACGCCTCCTATTCCTGCCCCTGTGTTTACGGCATAGTCGGGATTCTGCTTTAAAGGCTGTCCAACAATGTTACTTAAAACAAGGGGAAGAGTCAGAGACAATGTGGCTAGAATGAAGGCTACAACAATCACTCCTAAAAACTTCTTCTTACGGATGTTCCATAATAGCTCGTATTTTACAACTGCCCAGAGCCTTGTTTTAAAGCTGCCTCCGTCACTCATTGCACATTCACATCCTGCGGTTTTGTTATAAGCTGCATGAAAACGTCTTCTAAGGTTTGGCCTTTCAGGCTCATGGAAACTATTACTCCTCCAGCCCTTGTTATTTCATTAGAAACTTGAGCTCTTACGTCGTCTTTAGTTTTAAGCTCGACTATTAGGGTTTTGCCTTCAACAGTTACGGCTTGAACATAGGGAAGTCTCTTCAAAGCTTCCACTGCAGCTTCGGATTTCTCAGCCAACTCCAAATTTAATGTGGCTGTTCCGGAAAGCCTGTTGGAAACGTTTTCAAGCTTGTCTGATAATAGGGATTTTCCCTTATGAATTATTGTTACATGACTGCATACTTGTTCCACTTCGAAGAGGAGGTGGGAGGATAGGAAAACTGTTCTACTTTCTTTAGCTATGTTTTTCACAAGTTCTCTAACTTCGACCATTCCAACAGGATCGAGGCCTAGGCTTGGCTCGTCTAAAATTACAAGTTCAGGGTTGTTTAAGAGGGCTTGAGCTATTCCTAAACGTTGCTGCATTCCCTTGCTGTACTTTCCAATATAGTCTTTCTCTCTGCCTCTAAGTCCAACCAACTCCAGCAGTTTAGGGATTTGCTCCAAGCGTTCTTTTTTAGCCATCCCATACATTTGGCCGTATATGTCGAGGAGTTCCCATCCTCTTAAATGTTTGGGGAATTTTGGAAGTTCAGGCATGTATCCAACTTTTAATCGGGCTTGAGGGGTGTCTCCGAACACTTCTCTTCCTAAAACCTTCACTTTCCCCTCGTCTGGTTTTAGAAGACCTACTAAAACCTTTATTGTTGTGGTTTTTCCAGCCCCGTTAGGACCTAAAAAACCGTGAACCGTGCCTTTTTCAACCTTTAAGTTAAGCCTGTCAACAGCTGTTAGCTTTTTGTAGCGTTTTGTAAGGTTGAATGTTTCTATGGCTAAATCCATGTTTAAGCTCCTACCACGTTTACATTTCAGCCTTAGACAATAATTGCTCAGCACTATTTATTGCTATTCTGTAGGCTGCGTAGGTTACAGCGGCTGATATG
The DNA here is from genome assembly GCA_037440545.1 of Candidatus Bathyarchaeota archaeon. Lineage (GTDB taxonomy): Archaea > Thermoproteota > Bathyarchaeia > Bathyarchaeales > Bathycorpusculaceae > JAVZIQ01. The sequence continues at coordinate 2,876 of JBBITX010000026.1, read as the reverse complement.
GCTCCACTTATTATTAAAGCCAAGTATAAATATTGGTTCAGCATTGTGGTTGACCATCCAAAGTGGCTTTGGAATATAACGGCTAAAGCGTATGGGAAAAGTGGAGCCAACACTGCAAGTGCAGAGGCTAAGCATAAGGCAAGGTTGATTAAGCTCCAGAGAGGCTTAACCATTCTAGGCCTTGGAATTTCCCTGAAATCAGCACCCTTAACTCCTGAAACAAGTGAAACCATGGATAGGGATGAGGATAAGAACATGGCTTCAAATAATCCTATTATGGCTGATCTCAAGCTGAAGGCTGTTAAAAATCCTGCAGCCAAAGCACAGATGAATGCTACAATAAGGCTGAAAAACACCGTTATAGAGTATTTCGCTTTTATGAGGCTTTTAGCTGAAATTGGAGATGAACATAACAGCCATACACCTCCACCCTCAGAGCCGAAGATTATGCTTCCCAAACTTGCAGCCATGAAACTGCAAGGGAATAGGGTTATGTAGATGAAAAAGAAGGAGGAGAAAGCTGAGGGTAAGGCTGATCCGCCCCTGATTGTTGATATAAGGGGCATAATGAAAATGATTATTGGAATTATAAATATGTAAATCAGCTCATGTCTTCTAGTGAAAGCCTTCAAATCCTTCCTTATAATTGCCGCTTCAATAGTGGAGTAGCCCAGTTTTCCCAGCAGGCCAAGGCTTGAAGCTTGAAACCCTTTGGAAACCTTAATGGATGGTGCTTCATATAATCCAAAACGCATGTTCAATTTGACCGCTGCCTTAAAAAGCAGGAGGATGAACCCTGCAGAGGCTGCTAGAAACATTAGTGTTTCAGGCCACATGCCCCTTGAAAAGGCTGAAAGCATAACGCCAGGCCAAAGGTATGGGATAAACCAGAATAACTTATGACCTGTGGAGACAGACTCTATTAGGGCTAGGGGTGAAACGTTATAGTAAAGCGAGAAATATATAGTGTAGAATATTATGAAGAAAACTATTGATCCTATGAGCCTAACCCATATTGCAGCTCTTCCCGCCGCTTTTGTCACAGCTCCATAAATTCTAACCTGTAATGTTTTGAAAACTTCTGTTGTTATGCTTGCTGCGAAAAGGCTTGCCATGAGGGCTAAAACTGTTAAGGCTGCCAGGGATGTTAACCCTACAAATATTGAAGCTAAGATTATGAATGGACATATAAAAGCTGTGATTATAAGAGGCGTCCCAACAATGTTCGCCATTACCGAAGCAATTGTATGTTCCTCCCAAGTTATTGGAAACCAGTAGAGGGGTTGAACAGCTATTTTCGCGCCTGTACGTTGAATTTGACTCATCTGAGTGAAGACAAGGCCGTATATTAGGGCTATTGTTGGAAGAGTTATGAAAAGGTTAGCTACACCGTTGGAAATAAGCTTTCTTAAAGCCTCATCTTTTAGTCCACAGTAGAAGTTTCCGAAAAGCCATCCCGCCAGCAAACCTAGAATGCATGCCGCCGTGTATATGGCGAAAGTTAGCTTTCTACTCTCACTGAACCTTCTAAACCTTTTACTTCCAACAGCCCTTGAAGCCTTAACGTCTATGCTTACAAGTTTTAGGACGGTTCTCCATTTCACCTGGTTAACGCCTCAACAATTGGTTTAACATCCCCTGTTCCCGTCAGCTTTAGGAATATGTCCTCCAAGCCTGAATCCGGCATTTTAGCCTTAGCCCTAAGCTCCTCTATTGTTCCTAAGGCTAGCAGTCTACCTCCATACATTATGGCTATCCTGTCACACATGGCCTGGGCTATCTCCAAAATGTGGGTGGACATTATTGTTGTAACGCCCTGCACTGCCAGTTCACGGAGTAAGTCCTTAACAATTCTGGCAGATTTAGGGTCTAAGCCGCTTAACGGCTCGTCTAAAAGTAGAAGTTCAGGCTTATGAATTAGGGCTGAAATTATGACAACTTTCTGTTTCATGCCCTCTGAATAGGAGCTTATTAAGTCGCCCTCTCTTCCCTCCAGATCTAAAGCCCTTACAAACTCTTCAACACGCCTCCTCTTCTCCTCAGGAGGCATGCCGTAAACATCGCCTGTGAAGTCTAAAAATTCAAGAGCTGTTAAAAACTCGTAAATTCGAGGCGATTCAGGCACATATCCAATCCTCCTCTTAACAGAAACAGGGTCATCCTGAACGTTTAAGCCTAAAACATTAACAGAGCCCCTGTCAGGTTTAACGAGGCCTAGAACCATTTTAAGGGTTGTGGACTTTCCAGAGCCGTTAGGCCCTAAAAGCCCGAAAACCTCGCCCCTTCTAACTTCAAGGTCAAGGTAGTCTACGGCTGTAACATCTCCATAGCGCTTAGAAACGCCAGACAATTTGACAGCAGGCAGATAAGCCAAAGCCTACTCCTCTGTAACAAAAACATTTCTAGAAAGATAAAAACTTTCATCAAAAACAGGAGGCCTTAAATTTTGATGGATTTTTAATCTTTATTTCAATTATGAAGTAGCCTTTCATAAGTTATTTTTAACGTTTCAACTGAACCTTTGAAGAAAAAGGTTGATGGTCGAGTAAAATTTTGAAGGTTACAAAACGAAGCTTAACTTTATCGGCTCTAATACTTGTTTTAGCCTACTTTACATTTTACCATTTAAATCCAGTTTTAGGCTTTGGAGGGCAGCGTTATCAAATGCTGGTTATAGGGCCGGAAAAGTATAAACCCCAGATTGAAAGGTTTATTGAGTTTAAAGAACAGCTAGGTGTTTCCTCAAAGTTTGTTTCAGTTGAATATATAAATTCAAGTTTTGAGGGTTTTGAAACTGCATTTAAGATTCATGAGTTTGTAGCAGGCGAGTATAGGCGTTCAGGGATTAGTTATCTCCTCCTCGTGGGAGATTACGA
>JBBITX010000025.1:0-19303 GCA_037440545.1 Candidatus Bathyarchaeota archaeon | reverse complement strand
GGCGTGGGTGTTGCAGGAGTTGGAGTTGCCGCGGGGCCTAAGGTGGAATAGTAGTAGGCCGCACCGGCTATGATAGCAACAATGATTATTATAGCGATTACCGCTGCTTGCACCTTCGTAATTGCTTTCCTATTTAAATTTCGTGGACTCATTTCCATAAAACCTCATTTGCGAGGTATAATTATGGGTAGTTTTCAATTTAAGCCTTACGCGTGCAGTTGTAGGTATTTCGTTCCAAACAAGAATATTGTACTCCTCCCCAGCCGCAATGTAAGAAAATAGCTGACAAAGAAAAAGCTGACAAAACCTCTGACAAAATTGCCATAGTTAAGCTGCCTATTTCTTCAATTTACACAAATAGTACTATATTAAAAGCGTATCCAGGAGAGTTCCATAAGAATGCGAACATGGTGAATGTGCACAGTCATCGATTATCTAAGCGCCAAGATATAAGCGTAATTGCGCCATGGGCGTGACTTATATCATGCCGCAAGTTTTTTAAGTGGAACGGTGGGATTAGAGAAGTAATGCGCTATAATCGGGTTGAATTGACATGTTTGACCTTGTAATATCAATTATTGTCCACGGAGTTATTTTAGGCGTTATTTATGCAACTATAGCCATGGGAATGAGTTTAATATTTGGTGTGATGGGTATTAAGAACTTGGCGCACGGCGACTTTGCCGTTTTGGGAATGTTTACATCTTACTGGCTTTTCCATTTGATTAATGTTCCGCCTCTAATATCTATTCCGATAGCTTTTGCTCTGTTTTTCTGTGTAGGTATGATTATGACTAAGGCTATTTTTAAGCATATTATAGGGGAGATGCTTGGCTCAATAATTTTAACTTTTGGATTGTCGATACTGATGGAAAACTTAATGCTTTTGATATGGGGCGGTGATTATAGGACAATTCCAGTTGAATTTGGTGGGTACCAGTTTGGCCCGGTTTATCTCAGCGGCAAAGAATTGTTGGCGTTTATTTTAACTCTTGCCCTGATAGTGTTTGTACAAATTTTTCTGTCAAAAACCAAGGTTGGCATTGCGATTAGGGCCGTGAGCCAAGATCCGGAGGCTTCAGAATCTTTAGGCATAAGCGCTGACTTGATGCGACAAGTAGGAGGTGGATTAGGACTTGGGCTGGCTGGATGCGGAGGCGCCATTCTAGCCCTCATTTACTATATATTTCCATACCTTGGAATACAGCTCACACTTTTCGGCCTAATCATATGTGTCTTCGCTGGGTTGGGCAACGTTTTAGGCGCTTTTTTCAGCGGCATAATAATAGGTGTCGCCCAATCATTGGCCTCGCTCACAATGCCCTATTCATTAACGCCAGCCGTGGGGTTTGCGTTGTTCGTGTTAATTCTTATATTTAGGCCGCAAGGACTTTTCGGTAGGAGATGAATTGAACATGGTGCGGCTTGAAACTCCCAGTTTAAAAGCTATTTTAACGATAGTCTTAATAATTATTGCCTTAATAGCGCCATGCTTTATTGCCGGTCAAACATACCTTTTGCATGTAGTCATACTGATAATAATTTTCGCCACCCTTGCACAGTCATGGAATTTAACTGCGGGTTATGCAGGTCAATCCTCTTTAGGTCATGCAGCATTTTTTGGCATGGGCGCATATACGGTTGGAATATTAACATTGTACATAGAGTTTTTCAGATTGAGTCCACTGTCCGGTTTTATTCTAGGAGGAGTTATTGGTTCTCTCATAGGTTTAGCTATAGGGTTTATATGTTTTAGGCTTAGAGGCCCATACTTTGCACTTGCAACCTTAGCAACAACAGAGGTTATTAGACTTATAGTAGGTAACACAGCCTTCACGGGGGGAGCCCTTGGAATTTCCATAGCTCGATCGCAGCCTTTAATCACGCCATTGTTCGTTATAGAATTCACGGAAAAACTCCCGTATTACTATATTTCGTTAATTCTCATGATTGCATCGTTTTATGTAGTGTATGTTTTATCTAAGTCTCGTTACGGGTTATTGCTTCAGTCCATCAGAGAAGATGAAGACGCCTCAAATTCTTTAGGGGTTAACTCGTTCAGATTGAAATTGCTTGCGATATTTATAAGCAGCTTCATCGCAGGTGTTGCTGGAGGTTTATACGCAGTATACATTTCATACATAGATCCTTCAATGGAGCCTGGAGGCGTTTTGACTTTGTTCACTTCAATTGAGCCAATCTTAATTACCATAATAGGCGGCGCTGGAACCATCCTCGGCCCTCTGATAGGCTCGTTAATCAGAGTTGGAGTTGGAGAATATCTCAGAGTGTTATTCGGATGGAGGGCTGGAATGGACCTTGTGGTTTTCGGAGCATTATTTATAATAATATTCTTCCTAGCTAGAAAAGGAATTTGGGGGCTTTTAAAGGCTAAAATAAGGTTTATAAAATGAGCATTATAATAGGGAGATGGAAAGCCGTAGAGGTTACTTAAATGGCGCTGCTTGAAACCAAGGAGCTTTCAAAAAATTTTGGCGGATTATCCGCTTTAAGCAATGTTACATTAGAAGTTGAAAAAGGAGAGGTTGTCGGCATTATTGGACCTAACGGAGCTGGAAAAACAACCCTGTACAACTGTATAACAGGGTTTTATAAGCCTACATCAGGCAAGGTGATGTTTGAGGGGAAAGACATTACAGGTTTGCCGAACCATAAAATATGCAGGTTAGGGATTGCGAGAACCTTTCAGATTCCACGTTCCTTCCTAAATTTAACATTGTTTGAAAACGTCACTGTTGGTGCACTGGGCAGAGGCTTACCCTTAAAAGAGGCAAGACAACGCGCTAAAGAGATAATAAGCTTTTTAATGCTGGATGAATGTGCCGATCAACCTGCAGGTAAATTAAACTTCAATTATAGAAGACGTTGCGAGGTGGCAAGGGCGTTGGCAACCAGCCCAAAGCTGCTTTTACTGGACGAAGCATTTGCAGGATTAAACCCCACCGAAATAGACGACATGATTGAAATCGTTAGGAAAATTCAATCTGAAGGTTTAACAATCATACTAACGGAGCATGTGATGAAAGTTGTAATGTCCCTGGCGGAGCGGATCATCGTCCTCCATCAAGGCAAACTAATAGCTGAAGGGTCGCCTGAGAAAATTGCAAGCGACAGCGCAGTGATAGAGGCCTATCTAGGGGAAAAATACTTCATGTAAAGGTGATTTAATGCTTGAAGTAGAAAAAATCGAATCTGGATATGGAGACCTGCAAGTTTTATGGGATGTAAGCTTAAAAGTTTCAGAGGGAGATCTTGTATCCATTATTGGAAGCAATGGAGCAGGCAAAACAACACTACTAAGAACAATTGGAGGCCTATTATACCCAAAAAGTGGCAAAATCAAATTTCTAGAAAAAGACATAACCAAACTTAAGCCTCATAAAAGAGCCCTGTTAGGCATAGCCCATGTCATGGAAGGCAGAAAACTTTTCCCAGCCCTAACAGTTGAAGAAAATCTGAAAATGGGCGCCTACCTGCCCCAAGCCTGGAACAAACGAAATGAAACTTTAGAAATAGTGCATAACCTCTTCCCCATACTTAAAGAAAGAAGTAAGCAGCTAGCTAGCACTTTAAGCGGTGGAGAGCAACAAATGCTCGCCATTGGAAGAGCATTAATGTCACGTCCGAAATTACTTATGCTAGACGAACCATCACTAGGGTTAGCCCCTAAAATAACCCTTTCAATATTTGACACCATAAGGAGGATAAACGAAGAAGCAAAAGTTGCAATTCTACTAGTCGAACAGAACGTGCACCTATCACTGCAGCTCTCTAAAAGGGCTTACGTAATGGAAAATGGAAAAATAGTGCTAAAGGAAACTCCGAAGACCTTTAAAAGATCCAAAATTAAAGAAAACCTATCTAGGAAAATAAAACTCTGATGAGACACGCTTTGCCAATTGGTTGCGACCCTAAAATATGAGGGCTAGAGACTTTTGCAGTTGAATAAGCATAATTCTATAAGGCAAGAAAAACTTTACCACTCACAAACGCCTATGATTTTTAAGGCATATCTTCCTAATTTTTCTATTCTTGAAAGGCTCTAAGGATTAATTTACTCTGAATTTAGAGTATGCTGGGAATATTTTTAAAGTTTTAAGATAATACTAACCTTATAATATAAATACAAATGTTGAATAGGATGGTGAAAGTATGGTGGAGGATTTTGGATTAAAAATTGAAAATGGAGTTATGCGGTACACTAACTGCACAAAGGGCGGACCGATTTTTGTATATGTTAAGGATGGGAGGATAATAAGCGTTGAGCCGCTTGAATTATCTCCTGAAGATGCTGAATCATGGGCTATTGAAGCGAGGGGTAAGTCTTTCAGCCCACCTAGGAAGGCTTTAGTGGCTCCTTGGACCCTATCTGTAAGAGCCAAAGTTTACGCGCCTAATCGAGTTTTATACCCTCTTAAGAGGGTGGACTTCAACCCGAAGGGTGAAAGAAACCCTGAAAAAAGAGGAAAGTCTAGTTATGAAAGGATAAGCTGGGAAGAAGCCTTAGACATTTTAGCCTCAGAGATGGAACGCATAATCAAGAATTATGGGTCTCCAGCAATAATAACGACAGCCTCTTCACATCACAGTTGGGGAACAATAGGGTATAGGCAAAGTGCATATCATAGGTTTATGGCTATCTTGGGGGCTACTTACGCAGATCATAACCCTGACAGCTGGGAAGGATGGTTCTGGGGGGCAATGCACCACTGGGGCTTCTCATGGAGACTAGGCATACCAGAACAATACGACCTCCTAGAAGACGCATTAAAAAACTGCGAAATGATAGTATTCTGGTCATGTGACCCCCATGCAACGTTAGGCACATACGGCGGCCACGAGTCCGTCCCTTGGAGGTTCTGGCTTAAAGAACTTGGCGTAAAAATGGTGTTCATAGATCCATTTTACAATTGGACGGCTGCAAATTTCGCTGATAAGTGGCTTGCTCCGAAGCCTGGAACAGATACAGCTCTAGCTTTAGCCATTGCCTACACATGGATCAAAAACGACTCATACGACAAAGATTACATTGAAAAGAGAACTTTAGGCTTTGAAAAATGGAAGGCTTACGTGCTAGGCGAGGAGGATGGAAAACCCAAAACTCCCGAGTGGGCTGAGAAAATATGCAATGTTCCAGCACGTGAAATAAGGGCCCTTGCAAGGGAGTGGGCTAAGAGAAAAACAATGATTGCATGTGGAAGAGGAGGCATGGGAGGAGCTTGCAGAGCTGCCTATGGCCACGAGTGGGCAAGAATGATGGTTCTTTTAGCGGCTATGCAGGGATTGGGAAAGCCTGGACGCAACATATGGGGAACAACAGCAGGAGTTCCTTACAACGCTAAATTTTACTTTCCAGGATATGCTGAGGGAGGCATTTCAGGAGATGCAACAAACAATGCGGCGGCAACACTTCTTTCGCGAGGCATAACTAAAATGCCTGTAAGATGGACAGTGAATGAGCCACAAGGACAACATGTTTTGAGGCTTCTCCTTCCTGAGGCCATCTTAAACCCTCCAGTTGAATGGAGAGGCAAGGGTTTCGCAGGATTGTATCCTGAAGCCCAATTTAAAAAGTACAAATATCCAGAAGATGGGTTCTCCGTTGCAAAAATGTTTTGGAGATACGGCACATCATACATCTCAACAATGACTGAAACGAACAGATGGATTAAAATGTACAGAAGCCCAAGGCTTGAATTTGTCGTCAACCAAGCCATATGGTTTGAAGGTGAAGCAAAATTCGCAGACTTGGTGCTTCCCGCGTGCACCAACCTTGAAAGGTGGGATATTGGAGAATGGGCAACTTCCGGAGGATACACGCCACACCTCTCCTATTCGACAAACCACCGCATAATAGTGTTGCAGATGAAATGCATAGATCCCTTAGGAGAATCAAAATCAGACTATCAAATATTTGCATCAGTTGCAAAAGCCCTTGGGTTCTACGAAAAATATACAGAGAACGGCATGACCGAGCTGGATTGGGTTAAAAGGATGTTCGAAGTAACTGACCTATCAAAGCACATAAGCTGGGAGGAATTCAAGAGAAAAGGGTATTTCGTTGTTCCCCTACAAAAACCTTACAAGCCAACCCCAGCTTTAAGATGGTTTGCAGAGGGAAGAAAAAGGGACACCCCAGACCCTGGATTTTCAGGGGGAAGGATTATGGGGGTTCCAGACGGATACGGCTTAGGAACAACCTCTGGATTGTTAGAGTTTGAAGCTCAAAGCCTTAAAAGGTTCGAACCAAACGATCCTGAAAGGCCGCCCATACCCAAGTATATACCATCATGGGAGGGAACTGAAAGCCCATTAATGGATAAATATCCACTTCAATTAATATCCCCGCACCCAAGATACTCATTCTTCACCCAGTATGATGGTAAAGACAGCTGGATCAACGATATACCAGATCACAGGCGTAAGGGTGAAGATGGATTTTACTACTGGATACTAAGAATAAACTCAACAGACGCTGAAAAAAGAGGTATAAAAGATGGCGATCTAGTCAAAGTCTACAACGACAGAGGAGCTGTAATATGCATTGCTGAGGTCACTGGAAGAGTTCGCCCAGGAGTTGTACACGCCTACGAGGGAAGCGCCGAATTTGATCCAATTGGCGATACAGACAAATTTATAGACCGCGGATGCTACATTAACCTACTAACTCCTTCACGTTTAATGTCTAAAAACGCAAGTGCCATGGCCCCAAATTCATGCCTTGTCGAAGTTAAAAAATGGGGTGAAGCCTAAATGACCAAATGGGCCATGGTCATCGACATATCAAAGTGTATAGCCTGCTATGCATGTTTCGTTGCATGTAAGGATGAATTCTGGGAGAACGAGCACCCTCCATACTCGCATGGCATAAAGAGAAGGGAGCTAAAGAGCTTAACCTAGTGCTTAAAGAAAACACCTATATGGGATATATTTTCCTAAAAAACCAGCAGGTGGAAGTTAAGGCTAAGTCCCCCATTTCAGGCTTTTAGGCTTCAAGCGTGAATTCATGTGACGTATGTGCCCATTGCCTTATATCATAATTCCCTTCTAATGAAAACATTTTAAATAGCCATTCTAACGGTAGAAAAATTCAGCACTGAAACGCAGTGTATATAGTAAGGTTAATACCTTTAGCCGTGTTTAACAACTGGAGAAGAAATATGAAAAAGGCTGTGGTCTTCGCTGCTTTACTAATACTTGTGCTAGGGGTTGTTTTAGCTGTTGCCATACAAGAAACACGTGTCGGTGAAGATGTGATAGATGAGTGGAACCCAATCAGCCCCTCCGTATTATACCCCTACAGAAATGATACTGAAAATAAATTTAACTCCACAGGCTGCGCATTTATTGACCGTGCTGTAGCAAATACTCGTGCAAACGATTTTAAATCACTTTTAGAAAGTAAAAATATTTTAGAACTATTTTTAGAATTGAATGTATCAGCTTCCGGCTCTGTTAGAGTAAGGGTTGGAACCTTAACATTTGCCGATTCTACTTATAATCCCTATTATTACGATCCAAAATCTGTGAAGGCAGATTTGGTAAATGTCATTTTCGATGAGAGTGGAGCTTACATAAACGATAGGGTTAGAATAGACGTAAATGAGACTCGTGCAAACGCTGATTTTTTAGAGATTAAAAATGAAGGAACAAGGCCTGTGGAAATTTCAGGCAACATAAAACTTATAGGAAAAATGCCGAAGCCATTTTATCCTTACTTGGGTCTAGGAACCCTTATATGCCTCTCAGGATTTTTTCTCATGGCATACGGTTTTTGGGCAAAGCCTAAGAGAAAAATCACTAAACAAAGTGTTAAAGTGAAATAATACTATAAAATGGGTTCAGTTCTCTCCTCAACAGCTGACGCACGAACATAGGCCTTTCTCTTACATTTTACATTTAATTCCTTAACTAAAGAAATGTAAGAGGTTATTTTCTCAAGCGCCTCGTTCCAAGCTCCAGATTTTACCTCTGAATGTAAGATTGAAGTCCTCACAACTTTAACAGCCTTCTCCGGACAAACCTCTTCGCATGCCCCACAATATATGCAGAACTCATGATCTATCTTCGGTTTACCTTCATGGTTTACGATAATAGCCTTGCTTGGGCAGATATCAACGCATGCCTGGCAACCTTTTGGGCACAGGTTTACATCCAACTTTACATAGCCTTTCAAAGGCTTTATAACGTGAACCGCACCTAAGGGGCATGCAACCTCACATTGTTTGCAGTATATGCATAACTTTCTATCTATGTCTACTGCAATTATTTTCTCCCCTTCCGGCTCCTCCCTCTTAACAATTACCTGTAAAGCCTTGACGGGACATTTCTCCTGGCAAACCATTTTACAAACAGGGTTACACTTACTTACTTCAATATCTATGCGCTTAACGATATTTGGAAAGACCTCTTTTTCAATTACCGGAACCTTTTCCTGCCCATCTATTTCTATGGATATGGCGTTCATTGGACATAATGGAACGCATTCTCCACAGAAAGTGCATTTATTATCATCTATTTCTACACCTATTTTCCTAACAAGCCTTCCATCTTTTAGTGTTGGCGGCGTTGGCCTTGAGAGAGCTTTTTCCGGACATACTTTTTCGCAAATCCCACATCCAACGCAACGTTCAAGGTCGATGGTGAATATCTGCCTAGTTGAAAGCGTTATCCTTTCAAGAACAAGCCTTTTAAGAGTTTTGCTTTTCCCAGTTTTCCTAAACGTCATAGCCCTTCTTCCTTGTTTCATTTTTTATGCTAGGAAGGGCACCTTTGAAATATATGCGTTTTGATGTAAAAGTATAAAAAGAAGCGTTATTGTAAAGTAAACTCTAAGATAGGCTGCTTGGAGCGAAGTTAAGTTTGATAGGTGTCTATATTTGTCACTGTGGACGTAACATAAAGGACACTGTTGATGTTGAGAAGGTTAAGGAGTTTGTTGCACGATTAAGAGATGTAAAGGTTGTTGAATCAACAGATTACCTCTGCAGCACTCCTGGTCAGAATATAATTAAAACAGACATAAAGGAAAAGGGAGTTAGCGGAGTTGTTGTAGCTGCATGTTCAATTCAGTTACACCTTGAAACTTTTAGAAGAGCCGTTTCAGATGCTGGCTTAAACCCCTATCTTCTGGAAATGGTTAATATTAGGGAGCATTGCAGCTGGGTTCACACCGATAAGGAAAAGGCTACAGAAAAGGCCATAGACCTAATTAAGGGAGGCATAAGCCGGGCTAGGTATCTTGAGGAACTGCAACCCATAAAGACAATTGTTAGAAAAGAAGTTTTAGTTGTGGGAGGAGGAATAGCTGGCATACAAGCCGCCCTTGAGATGGCTGGTAAGGGCTATAAAGTGTATTTAGTTGAGCGCGGCCCTAGCATAGGGGGACACATGGCCCAACTAAGCGAGACTTTTCCAACATTAGACTGTTCATACTGTATACTGGCCCCAAGAATGGTTCAGGTTTCCCAAAACCCAAACGTGCAAATAATTACAATGGCAGAGCCTGTTTCAATAAAGGGAATGCCTGGAGATTACAAAGTTACAGTTAGGCTGAAGCCAAGATATGTCGATGAAACTAAATGTACAGGCTGCGATGAATGCTCAAAAGTTTGCCCAGTAGGAGTTTTAAACGAATTTGATGAAAACTTAGAGTTGAGAAAGGCCATTTACATCCCTTACCCTCAAGCTGTTCCACGAATCTACACCATAGACGTTGACCGTTGCATAAAATGCTTCAAATGTGTGGATGTTTGCGGTCCAAGGGCCATAAACTTTTCTAAAGAGGCCCAGGAAATTGAGCTTAACGTTGGAGCCATAATAGTTGCAACAGGATACGACCAGATAGACCCACGTGTAGTTGGAGAATATTCATATGGAACACACCCTGACATAGTAACTAACCTAGAGTTTGAGCGCATAATGCGTTTAGGATTCCGCCGCCCATCAGATGGAAAAACTTTAAAAAAAGTCGCATTCATATTATGCGCTGGAAGCAGAGCACTCAGAGAAGGCTCTAAAGAGTACTGCTGTAAAATAGGCTGCATGATAGCAATTAAGCAATCTATAATTCTCATGAAAGCCGTTGCCGAAGCTGAACCCTGGATTTTCTATCAAGACATCCGTGCCTACGGAAGAGGATATGAAGAGTTTTTTGAAAGGGCTAAGAACCAGGGGGTGAGATTTATCCGAGGCTTGCCATCCAAAGTCATGACTACAAATAAAGGGCTAGTAGTTAAGGCTATGGACACCATAACAGGAATGCCTATTGAAGAGGCTTTCGACATGGTGGTGCTAAGCACAGCCATCATCCCTTCAACAGGAACAGACAGCATAGCCAAGGTTCTAGGTGTTAGTCTAGGACCTGACGGCTTCATAGTGGAGAAACATTATAAGCTTGATCCAGTCGACGGAACAAGGAGAGGAATATTCGTCTGCGGATGTGCATTAGGGCCAAAAGACATAAGAGAATCTGTTGAACAGGCCATGGCTTCTGCTTCTAGAGCTTCAACCTTCATTGGAAAAGGGGAACTTGAACTATCTCCAGAGATACCTGTAATAAACCAAAACTTATGTGATGCTTGTGGAGAATGCGTAAAAATATGTCCAACAAACGCTTTAAACATAGTTAATTCAAAACTAGATCTAATACCTCTCTCATGCATAAATTGCGGTGCTTGTGTAACGGCATGTCCAAAAGGGGCTTTAGACCTTCAAAACTTCACCGAAAAACAGTTCATAGAGCAGATAAGAGCAGTTTGTGAAGGAGAGATAGATAAGCCTAAAATAATAGCCTTCATTGAGAAAACAACAGCCTACGCGTCTTTAGACCTAGCAGGAACCAGAAGGCTAAGTTATATAACGAACGTTAGACCAATACCGGTGCCTAGCTGTATGCGCGTGGGAATAAAGCACATAGTTAACGCATTCGCATACGGAGCTGACGGTGTGGCGCTAGCAGAGGGGGAAGACAGCCCCTTTGCAGGGGAAATACTAAGGCAGCATGTGGCTAAACTTAAAAACCAGCTTAGGCAGTATGGCGTAAACCCCCTAAGGCTACAATCACTAACCACCACTATACCACAATATGATAAAACTGTTGATTTCCTCCAAACAATGGACAACAGAATTACTCGCCTTGGAAAAATTTCACGCGAAGAAAGAGAGAAAATGAAAAGCATGCTGAGGTATTAAATTGAAAGAAGGGTTAACAGACATTAAAAAATCAGTTAAACAGTTCTATGAAGAAAGGCTGGACGAAGATTCCAATTCCTGGGCACCTGTCTGCTACCATCCTGGAGGCATAGAACTAACAGAAAAGATTGCTCGGGAAATAGGATTGCAGCATGGCCTTGAGGTTCTTGACGTGGCTTCTGGAGCCGGCTCAACAGCGTTTTATCTGGCCACAAATTTTAGTTGGGAGGTTGTTGGAGTCGACCTATCATTGAAAATGGTTAGGTATGCAAACACTTGGACTGGAATGTTAGATCTGCAGGAGGTTAATTTTATAGCCGCAGACTCTGAAAGCCTTCCTTTCAAAAACAATACTTTCGATGCAGCTATAAGCGAATGTTCATTATGCCTCTTTCCAGACAAGTTAAAGGTGTTAACAGAGATGAGGAGAGTTATAAAGCCAGGAGCTAAAATAGTTATCTCAGACGTTTTTTTGAAGGGAAATCTGCCTAATGATGCGAACCGCTTCTTGTTATATGCAGACTGTATATCTGGCGCTGAAACTTTAGAGAATTACATAGATAAGTTCAGAAGAGCGGGGCTAATAAATGTTAAGAGCGAAGATGTTTCCACACATATAATCGACTCGATTTACCAGTTCCTAAAAGATCATAAAAGAAATGTGAAGGAGGAAGTGTTGAACTTAGATGAAAAGGATTTTGGGGTTAAATCTTGTTGCAATATAAATAGGGACGTTCTACAAAAGATCTCATTCCATTATTGGTTAAGTGGAAAGGTCGGATATTGCATAATTAGCGGCTTAAAGCCTTAAAACAAAATTTCCCATTTTGGTTGGCGTATATGTGAATTCAGCTAGGGAAGTATATAAAGGGCTGCCTTCTTTCCTTTCAACAATGAGATAAGCCTTTGTCCTTTCCTCTCCATAGCCGTCTTTTCCAGCTGGTCTACTGTTCCGCAGACTATTGCGTTTGTCGGGCAAACTTCTTCACATGCTCTAGGCATCCAGTTCGGTCTATCATCGCAGAATGTGCATTTCTGCATTTTCATGTCTGGCCCATATTTTGGAGCCCCGAAGGGACATACCCAGCTGCAGAGTCTGCAGCCCACACACTTCTCTTTATCCACAAGCACTACTCCGTCTTCCCTTTTTGATATGGCTTTAGCTGGACATGCTGCAACACAGTAGGGTTCTTCGCAGTGCATACAAGCTAGAGAAACGTTTGTCCTCTCCACTAAGGGGTATGTGCCATTTTCAATTTCTAAGACAGTTCTATATGATGGGACAGTTATGCCGTTCCAGACTCGGCAGGCTATCTCGCATGCATGGCATTTAATACACCTTTCAATATCGATGAAAAAACCCCTACGAGACATTATGCTTTCCTCACCCTAACTTTACATTCGTTATAGGCTACAGCCCCACTTATCGGGTCCACATATGTGTCTATAAGCTTATTAATGTTCGCCCCCTTCCCCTTAGCATATTTTCCCATGCTCCAATGTCCAAATCCGAAACCGTGGATAACGCATATGACGCCTGGCATTATGCCTTCAGTAACCTTCGCCTTTACTGTGATGCTGTCCAAGGGAGATTCTATGACCATATATTCTCCATTTTTCACTCCGTATTTCTCCGCATCTTTCGGGTTGATCTCAGCCCAATTTTCACTTTCAATTTCCATCAACATTGGAATGTTCTGCGTTGTAAGGTTGGCTTGAAAAGGCATTCTGGCACTTATCAATCTTAGAGGGTACCTGTCATCTGGAACAACGGCTGGCTGTTTAAATTCCGGCAGTGGGTTATGTCCCACAACCTCTAGGAGGGTAGAGTATATTTCCACTTTACCCGTTGGAGTTTGAAGGCCATCTTCATATTTCTTAAACTTTGTTTCACCAAGCCAGAAGCCTTTTTCCCTTAGTTCTTCAAGCGTGAATGGTGAACCCTCTATCATTTTCTTCATCCATTCTTCCTCTGAATTCCACTGGAAATATTTCCCATAACCCATTTTTTCCGCTATTCCCCTTACAATTTCATAAATTGGTTTTGCCTCCCCAGGCGGTGGAAGGGCAGGTTCAGAGTAGAGCACCATAGGAGCATATCCAAATCCCTGCAGTATATCATACCTCTCAAAATAGCAGACGTCGGGTAATACTATATCACAGTACATTGCTGTTTCACTTAGATAGATGTCTATTGCAACGGAAAATTCTAAGGCTTTAAACGCCTCTATCCACAGCTTTGTATTCGCATCGCTCATAATGGGATTAATCTGTGAAAGTATAATAGCCTTGACTGGGTAAGGATTTCCTTCCAGTATTACTTTTGGCAGCAGACAGGATGGAAAATCTGGAGCTAGGGAAAAGCCTAAAGCATCCCGCAATGATGGCTTTTCAATTTTCGCCCGCTCCTCCTCCGGAACGCTTATTGGCATATTCAATTCTGGATTTAGACCTCTAGGACTCCCAGTAAGTATTAAACCTCCAGGTTTATCCAGATTTCCAGTTAACACGTTCAGCATTAACACAGCTCTCATAGATTCAAATCCATTAGTGTAGCATGCAAATCCATGATATGCGCTTGAAATGGCTGGCTTAGCCGTTGCAAACTCTCTAGCAATCCTTCTTATGGTTGCCGCCGGAACTCCTGTAATCCCCTCAGCCCATTCAGGAGTATACCCCTTCGAATTTAAATGTTCCACATATTCTTTAAAGCCGTAGCAATATTTCTCCACAAAATCACGATCGTATAATTCTTCATCAATTATAACTTTGGCCATGGCTAGGGCCATTGCACCATCGGTGCCTGGTTTAATTGGAACCCATTCATCAGCCTTCTCAGCGGTCTTTGACAACCTTGGGTTAACAACAACAAGTTTTGCCCCCCTATCCTTTGCCTCCATAAGACCTCGAAGTAAACCAACTATTCTCGGAGATTCAAGAGGTTCCTTTCCCCATAAAATTATGTACTTAGATTTTTCGTAATCCTCCAAAGCCCAGAAAGTTCCAAACGTAATTATGCATGCAGCATCAAATGTTCCATCGCAGGCCGCTGTATGGTCATAAAGGTTTGGCGTTCCGTATAGGAGATATAGAAAACTTCTGTAAAACGAAACACATCCCTGTCCATGATCTATTGAAACCACGGATTCAGACCCATACTTCTCCTTTATCTCCGTTAGTTTTTTAGCAATTGTTTCAAAAGCTTCGTCCCATGTTATCCTTTTGAACTTACCCTCGCCCCTTTCACCAACCCTCATTAAAGGATATTTCAACCTATCTGGGTCGTATGCGAAATATATGCTCGCCAAACCCTTTACGCATCTTCTACCTCTGGTGTTAGGTGCATCTGGGTTACCCCTAGTATAAATCGCCTTTCCATCTTTTACGTAAACCTCCACTGGACAGCGAAAAGGGCAAACGTGGCAGAATGATTTTGTAACCCTCGCATCCTTCAGCTTGCTTGGAACTTCCATTTGCATCGCCTTTTCATAGGCTAGAAAAGGATATACTAATATACTCCCCTTTATTAATTTTGTAGTTCCGAAAGGCGCCCAACAATGATTTCACAGGTCAGTCGAGAGTTTACGAAAAAAATTGTAGATGCAAGTGGACAAAATGTTTTCTCATGTAATTTATGCGGCAAATGCACAGCCGGATGCCCCATTTCACAGGTTATGGATGTGAAGCCCCACCAGTTCGTAAGGCTAATTCAGCTGGGATATCAACAGGTACTTGAATCCAAAACTATATGGCTTTGCGCATCCTGTCTTACATGTGTTTCCCGATGTCCCAAGGAGATAGACATCCCGAAACTAATGGAGTCTCTAAGATTTTTAATATTAACTAGCGGGATAAACTTTTTAGATTATACTACGGATATGTCAGATCAGCTGCCTTTGCAAGCTTTGGTCGCTGTCCGCAGCAAATACAGTTCAGTGAATTTACCTACAGTTCATCCAGCAACCCGTTTAAAGAAATATTTCATCCAAGCTAAAGCAATATCTGAGGGGGGATATTCAAAATGATTACTTTACCCTATTACCCTGGATGCATTCCATATTCCAGGACTACAGGCCTTAACTTACCGATGAAAGCTATTGCCAAGTCCCTTGAAATAGATCTTGTAGAAATTCCAGGCATTTGCTGTGGGGCGTTCTTCACAACTAACCCTGCTGACATGTATGGCTCTGTCCGCACATTATTAGATGCAAAAAAAGTTGGAAACGAGTTAATGACAACATGCGCCCTCTGCTATAATGTGCTAAAACAAACCAACTCCACCATGGCAAAGGACGCTAAGAAAAGGGAACAAATAAACACGTTTTTGGGAGAAGAATACAGAGGAGAGGTTAAAGTCATTCACTTTCTGGAGTTTTTGAGGGATAAAATCACCTTCAATAAACTGGCGGAGCTTGTAAAAGTGAATTTGGAAGGCTTAAAAATAGCCCCATACTATGGGTGTTTACTCCTACGTCCCTATGGTGAAATTAAACTGGATAATCCGGAAAACCCAACCATATTCGAAGAATTTTTAATAAGCCTAGGCTGCGAACCCGTTGACTTTCCATATAAAATGGAATGCTGCGGCTCTTATCTAGCAGCCGTCTCCTTCGACTCAGTCGTTGAACATTCATATTCCATACTTCACTCAGCATTAACAGAAGGGGCGGAGGCCATCAGCGTTGTTTGCCCCCTATGCCACTTTAACCTTGACCAAATGCAAGAGAAGGTTAAATTAAAGTATGGAGAGATTGGAGACGTCCCAATCATTTATTTCACTCAAATATTGGCAATAGCATTAGGCATTAAAGACACACCCCTAGGATTCGATCAACATTTCGTTAACCCTCTCCCTTGGCTAGCAAAAAAACTTGGCTCCAGCTCAGTTTTAAGAGTAATGTAAAGGCCTGACTTAAAAAGTACATCATATCCTCTATTCTCTTTATGTACATACTTACTATTTCACGATTGGCTTTGACAACTTTTCTTGCAAGAGTTATCGATCAAAGTTTATAGCATACCCATTTTGTGATGGCGGCTGATAGTTTGTTAAAAGGCGAGAAAGATAAGGTGTAAAGGGAGTTAGAAAGGCGTATACGTTTTTGAATAACCGTCTCCTTTCATGGATTCTGTTATTTGCTAGAACCATATCTAGCGCTGCTGAAACAGATTTTATCGAGGCTTAGTTATGGTGACTAAAAGGTTTGTTGAATTAGATGAATCTTTAACTAGGCATATGCTGGTAAAACTACATTAGTCCCCTGCACTCTCATAAATGGAAGCCTCTTGTCAATAAGTAAATCTAGATTTTTGAGATAAATTTTTAAACTGAACAATTACATAAGTTATCACTAATTTGAAGCGGTGAAGGTATATAATATGGATATTGAAGCTTTATCCAGCCAGATTTCTTTTCTCGGAAATATGTTCACTGGTGTAGCATCAAACTGCGAAGCAACATTGAGGTCCGAAGCTGTTAAAAATGCAAATAGCGGAGAGAAAAGAGATGAAGTGAAAGTGTGTTATGTAAGTCATGGTTTGGGAGGGATCTCAGGTTCTGCGGAGCCATTAGAGGTTCATGTTAAAAATGGGAGGATATTGAGAATTAAGCCGCTTCACTTTGGAAATGTGAGGATATATCAGATAAAGGCTCGTGGGAAAACCTTCACCCAGCCGGCTAAAAGCTTGCCATATTGGGTTAGCCTAGCATATAAAAAGCGTTTGTATTCGCCGAACAGAGTTAGGTACCCTCTCAAGAGAGTTGATTGGAGCCCTGAAAACAGGAACACCCAAAACAGGGGTAAAAGTGGGTTTGTTAGGATATCATGGGATGAAGCCTTAGACATAATTGAGAAGGAGATTAAGCGGGTGAGGGAGAAGTATGGGTTACACGCTGTCTTAGTTCAGTCAGATGGGCATGGACAGGGGGGAGCTGTACAAACGGTGCACGGCAATTCTTCTGAACTGTTTAGAAGGCTGGGCGGATGGACTCAGCAGGTTAGAAACCCAGACAGTTGGGAAGGCTATTACTGGGGTGCAAAACACGTTTGGGGGATGGAGGGACCTCATGCTGGTCTCCCACATCAAGACGCCATATTCGAAGATGTGCTGGAGAATGCTGAGATGCTGATTATGACAGGCTGTGATCCTGAATGTACAGTAGCCGGGTTCGGTGGGCAGATAGGAAGCATAACATGTCATTGGTTTAAGGAGGCTGGGATAAAAATAGTAGCTATATCTCCCGACTGCAATTTTGCAAACGCCATACATGCAGATAAGTGGATACCAATTCTGCCTAACACTGACTCTGCCCTTTACTTGGCCATTGCATATTTGTGGATAAAGGATGGAACTTATGACAAAAACTTCCTTCAAACGCACTGCGTAGGCTTCGAAGATTTCGCCAAATATGTGACAGGCGATGAGGATGGCGTCCCTAAAACACCAGAGTGGGCTGAAAGAATAACCGGAATCCCCTCGAAGACTATAAAGGCTTTGGCTAAAGCTTGGGCAAAGAAGAAGACTTCCATAGCCCTTTTCTTCGGAGGCCCAAAAATTAGGGGGCCATACTCCCACGAGTTAGCTCGATTAGAGGTTATATGCATGGCAATGCAGGGGTTAGGAAAGCCTGGAAGACAATTTCTGAGAGGATTTTATGGCGGTGGAACAGGGAAGAGACTTGCGCCTTTCCCCCAATATCCAGAGTTTTCAACGACGTTTGTAGCAGGACCAATGGCTAAGTATACTGTTTCAGCTGTGTCTCCAGTATTTATTCCAAAAGTACTCGTGCCAGAGGCGATTCTTAATCCTCCAATATCTTGGTATGGCACAGGAGCTATAAGTGCATCCAGAGAGGACCAATTTAAGAAGTACACCTTTCCCCCTGAGGGACATCCGGGAATACATATGATATGGAATGAGAATGCATGCTATATTACATGTTGGAATAGTAAGATAATAGAGGCTTATAGAAGCCCAAGCATAGAGTTTATTGTAGCTGTTCACCCATGGTTTGAAAACGACTTGGTTTTCGCCGACCTTATACTTCCAGCTCAAACTATACTGGAGCATGAAGATCTGATACAGGATACAAGGTCTTTCGTAAGCATGTTTGCATACCAAGATAAATGCGTCGAACCCATAGGGGAGTCGAAAAGCGATTACGAAATATGCCGCTTAATAGCCCAAAGGCTCGGGATTGGAGAAGCCTTCCCCCCAGCTGAAGAGCGCATGAAGGAAATGTATGAAAACTCCTACGCTTACAAAACGCTGGGAATAAGCTGGGAGGAGTTCAAGAAGAAGAAAATAGTTATCCCCGATTGTCCAACATGGGAAGAGTGGAAAAAAATACAGAGCGAAATAGCGGCAAAAGATGGGTTAACATGGGGGGCAAAGCCGGGCCTAACCTGGTACTACGAGCTACCTGAAGGTAAAGGACTGGACACGCCCACCGGCAAAATTGAAATTTATTCAACTGGTTTAGCTAAACACTTTCCAGAAGATGACGAGAGACCGCCTATCCCCCGGTATATAGCTTACGGTCAAACGCATCAGGAAAGCCTACTCCATCCCAGGGCCAAAAAGTATACGTTGCTTTTAATATCCAACCATCCAAAATGGAGGTTTCATGCCCAAGGAGACGACATAACTTGGCTTAGGGAAATCGCCACATGCAAAATTAGGGGTCCAGACGGCTATCTATACGAGCCTGTATGGATCCACCCATTAGACGCTGCTCGAAGGGGGATAAAGCATGGAGACATAGTGAAAATTTTCAATGAACTTGGAGCCGTTCTCGCCGCAGCCTACGTCACTGAAAGGATTAAGCCTGGAAGCGTGCAGATACATCACGGAGCCAGAGCCGACCTGATATCCTTAGACCCACTAATAGATAGGGGAGGAGCTATAGACCTATTAGTTCCTTCAAAACCTGCATCTAGAAACACAGTAGGTCAAGTTGCCAGCGGCATACTCGTCGAAGTGGAAAGGGTAGACATTTACGGTTTAATGGATGCTCTTCCAGAAGCTTTTAGGCGTAGGCTTCATCCTGATGTGGGTGTATGCTATGAAACATGGGTGTTGGGGTGAT
>JBBITX010000024.1:17055-19442 GCA_037440545.1 Candidatus Bathyarchaeota archaeon | reverse complement strand
CATGGAAGTTGAGATAGATAATCTGATGAAATATAAGAACAAATTGGAAAAAGAGTCTAGTTCAGAGATTTCTATTACCGTTTTAATTCTTAAATGCTTAGCCAAAGCATTGAGAGAAAACATAGAAGTAAATTCAAGCCTCGAGGAATATGACAAATTGATAATATATGATGACATTAATATTAACGTGGCTATAGACACGCAGTTTGGGCTTTTAACACCGGTTTTAAGAAATATCGATAAAAAGGAATTAATGGATCTTTTAAAAGAATACAACGATATTTTAGATCGAGGAAGAAAAGGATTACTAAAAATGAAGGATTTTATAGGTGGGACTTTCACAGTTTCTAATCTTGGAATGTTTGGAATCGATTCATTTTCTCCTATAATCAATCCCCCTCAAGCAGCCATATTAGGAGTCAACAGAATCAAAGAGGCTTTGAAATTTGATGATAACACAATTAGGAAAGTTAAAATTGTGAATTTTTCCCTCACATTTGATCATAGAATAATAGATGGAGCCCCAGCTGCGAGGTTTCTCCAGAAAGTTAAATATTATGTCGAAAATCCTCAAGAGGTTTTCGGATAATTATGTATTCTAATGAGAACTTGTATTATTAAACTTTCACATTAATATACAATCTTTACTCTTGTGATAAGATACTCGGGTAATAAAATGATGGCTTCGAGGGTTTCATAAAATTCCATTCATATTTAATATACTTTTCGTCGTGCAAGGTCTGCGCAATTTTCATTTCTGTTTTTGTTAGTTGAGCATTATATGGAGTGACTTTTAGAGCCTCTGAATAACCTTCTATGATGGCGTTAATGATATCTGAAAAAGATATTGTCGTTTCTGCATCTAGAAGGGATAGGATATTTGTAACTTTGTACTTGACAGGATCTAAATTTTCGTTAACATTGTCAGGAGGTATTTTCAAGAATCTGTAAATCTTGTCTACGTCTGAATTGATTAAAATTGTTCCGTGGAGAAATAGTCCTTCTTTCCGAATGTAAGCACTGTTTCCTGAAACTTTAAAACCTTTAATTGTGATGTCTGTAAAGTTTTTTGTAGTGGGGTGAAATCCTAATTTTTGAAGAGCTATAATGGTTCCTCGCAGTAAATTCTCAAGCATACAGCCAATGTCAACGCCGCCGCCCCTCTTAATCGCCAGTGAATAAATAAGACATCCGGAGTCAAGATATACTGCCCCTCCTCCGGTGAATCTTCGAATAATAGGGATACCGTTTTTTTCAGCCTCTGAAATTTTAACATGTTTTTTAGCGTCATTAGAATAGCCTAAAATGATACTGTCTTTATTTTTCCATATTCTCAAAGTGTCCGGAATAAGGCCATAAAATCTGTTATAGGCTAAGCTCTCCTCCAAAGCTATATTAAAATACGGGTCATCAGTTTCGAAATTGATAACCCTAAGCATGTTTACTGGCGCATTCATTTTATTGATAAACCTCAGGTATATCAATTATTCAGTTTCCAGCTTCGATTTCTGCTAAAGGGTCGCCGGGCTCAACTTCCACCTCTTCACCTGCTAATATTTTAACGATTTTGCCGTTTACATAGGAAGTAACGTCAACCCTAACTTTTGCTGCAGTTATTATACAAATAGTTTCTCCTTTCTTAACGCTCATATTTTCTTTTTTAAGCCACTGTGTTACAACTCCTTTGCCATATACTTCAGGATTCCATAGAGCAGGCACTTTGATTATAACAATTTCCAGATTTTTTCCTCCATTATATTATTCAGTTTACATAAGTCCTCTAATTTCATTGATAATTCTTTCTGTTGAGGGAATCACAAAATCTTCAAGCACACGGCTATAAGGTATTGGCACATCCGGCACGGCAAGTCTTTTTGGAGGAGTTTTCAAGTAGTGGAAGGCATTTTCCACAATTGTTGCATATATTTCTCCTGTTAAGCCATAGGATAGATAATCTTCATCAACTATCAGGACTTTTCCAGTTTTTTTAACGCTGCTTACAATGGTTTTTTTATCTAGAGGGACCAGACACCGTACATCTATAACCTCAACGCTAATGTTATTTTCCTCCTCCACTTTTCTCGATGCTTCTAATGCTTTATGAACCATAACTCCTGTAGCTATTATAGATACGTCCTTTCCTTCTCTAACTATTCTGGCTCTACCAAGCGGTATCGTGTATGGTTCTTCTGGAACATATGTTACAGCAGTTTCTGGGTACCCGATATGCGGTAAACCCATTGTCCATTTGTGAAATACGTACACCACAGGGTCGTCGTCTTCAATTGCCTGCATTAATAAGCCTTTCGCATCATAAGAGTTGGATGGAAAAACCACCTTCAGTCCTGGCGCATGGGCTAGGAGCGAATATACAGATTGGGAGTGAT
>JBBITX010000024.1:0-17032 GCA_037440545.1 Candidatus Bathyarchaeota archaeon | reverse complement strand
ACGGGGGTAATTAACACCACTGAATGTTTTATTTGCCCACCTGAAATGTAATGATTTTTGGCTAGGTGATTGTAAATTTGATCAAAGGCTACCCCTATAAAGTCAATAATCATTAAATCAACAATCGGCTTCATACCGAGAGCTGAGGCCCCTATAGCAGCCCCTACAATGGCAGATTCTGATATGGGAGTATCTCTCACCCTTTCAGGTCCAAATTTTTCAATAAGTCCCTGAGTTTCGCTCCAAATTCCTCCGAATTTCCCAATATCTTCTCCCATTATAAACACTGATGGATCCTTTTCCATCTCCTGTGTTATTGCCTCTTGTACGGCTTTAAACATTGGCAATTTTCTCTCGCCTTGAGGTAAACCTACGTCTGGTTTATAAGTAGCATTTAAATGTGGTTTCACGAATAGCTCTTGAACAGCCTCTTCAGGTAATGGGTCAGCTGAGTTTTTCGCAAACTCAATAGCGTTTTTAACCTCGGCATCAACTTTTCTTTCTATTCTTTTATATTCCTCCTCAGTCAGCCAGCCTCTCTGCGTTAACTCTCTTCTAACTTTTATAATTGGATCTTTATTCATTATTTCCTCTATCTCGTCTTTCGACCTGTATATTTGAAGATCACCCTCAAAGTGACCACCAAACCTATAGGTTTCAATTGCTATGAGAGTAGGGCCTAAACCTTTTCTAGCTCTTTCTACGGCTTCTTTTGCGACTTTAAATATTGTGAACAAGTCATTGTCAGGTACGAAGACCCCTGGAATTCCATAGGAGGCTGATCTATCGCTAATTCTAGAAACGGATGTTGATTTGCTTTTCGGCACTGAAATCGCCCAGTTGTTATCCTCAACAATGAAAATTACAGGCAGCTTCCAAAGACCCGCAAGGTTTAAAGCTTCATGAAATGTTCCCTGATTTGAGGCTCCCTCACCACCAAATGCTACGGCTACGTTATTCTTTCTCATTAATTTAAAAGCTAACGAAGCCCCAACAGCTTGAGGCCAGTTTGCGCCGACAATTGGGACACACCAAAGGTTAGAAGTGGCATCAAACCAATGCATGTGGCCTCCCTTACCTTTATTAGTGCCAGTCCTTTTACCCAAAGCCTCAGCCATTAGCCTTTGGATATCCACTCCTTTAGCCACAGCCACATGTAAAGCTCGATGAGTACCAATGACCAAATCATCCTTGCTCAAATGAATTATAACGCCTGCCGCAGTTGGCTCCTGGCCCAATGGCAGATGAAGACCACCATAAATAACACCCGCTCCAAGTTTAAATCGCGGAACTTTACCCTCGTAATATATTTTCCTTAAAGTTTCAGCAATTTTTCTACTTCTCAACATGATTTCATACATTTTTAATGCAGTTTCGGCAGACAGTACAACCATGAAGATCCGCCTAGTGCCATTAATGATAGACTTGTAGTATTTCTTTTGAATAATATTTATTTTGCGGCATTCTCAATTGAATTTGAATTTGTTTTTCTACTTGCTTTGACAAGCCATCGTGTTAATTTAGCCTCTGAAAAGCCATTTTGTGTTTTCTTTTATGTTTAGCTTTTAGGATTTGGCTGCAATTTCGATTATTCTTGAGATTTCTGTGGTTAGGGCTTCTGGAAGCCCCATTAATCCTGGGTCCATGAAGCCTCTTATTATTAGGGATGTTGCTTGCTCTCTTGTGAGCCTCCTTGTCATTAAGTAGAGGATCTCATTTTCTGATATTCTGCCCACTGCAGCTTCATGGGTTATTTGTATGCTTTTGCTTTGTGCTGTTAGTTCTGGAATGGATTGTATGAATGATTCATCGTCGAGGATTAGGCCTTTGCATTCTAGTTGTCCTCTGCAGTTCTGCCCTTTTCCTTCAATTGAGCCTCTCACGATTATTTTTGAGCCTTGCCTAGTTACTGCTCTGCTTATCATTTCAGCTCGGCTTTCTGCGCCGTTGAGAATTGCCTTTGATCCTATGTCCATGTAGGTTTTTCTATGTCCGTATAGTATGCTGTTGAAGATTGCCTTTGAGTTTTTGCCTTTGCAGATGGCCACAGGGTACATTTGAACATCCTTTACTGGTGTTAGGCATATGTAGTTAGAGGTGAAGATTCCATCATTCTCTATGATGGCTGCGCTTACAGGTCTTACGATGGTTTCTTCCTTCCATTGGTGCACCATTGTCGAGTTGAGATAGGCTGCCCGTTTAACGTAGATTTCTGTCACTCCAATGTGAGTTGCCGTTGTTGATGTGGAGTGGAGACAGCTTGTTATTATGTGGGCTTTAGAGTTTTCCTCGGCGACTATTATGTTGTGCACCCGTTGTTCCAATTTCTCCTGCGTTATTATTAGGCATGATTGCAGTGGAAAAGTCACTTCAGCGTGGGGTAGAATCCTTAGGAAGTAGCCTCCGCTGAATTCTTCGGCTGTTCTCCTTGTGAAATCATCCTTTTCTTTCTGGACTGCCTTCCATAGGTAATTGTTGAGCCATGCATACTTTTGAAGCGCCTCTTTTATATCCATCAGCTCTATTTTGCCTTTAAATAAATCGTTAACACTTGCGTATACTGTGGATTGATCTATGTGGAAGAATGTTCCAGCGCGTTCATCCTCTTTTGCAGCTCCAGCCTTATATGCTTCCTCAAGGATCTTATGGGGGACTCTTCTAAAACCTTCTTTTTCATTCAACATTACCATTTCTCCTTGCCCTTTAATTGGCATTTAACGCAGCCCTCGTAGCCCTCGCGCTTTATGTCTTCATAAACATGTTTAGGATCTTTGAAGCAGTGAATTTTGCCGTTAAGCAAAACACATCCATACTTGGCCTTAAAATAGTCCAGTATGTCACCCTTATGCGTTATGATAAGGGCTGAGGCCCCGCTGGATTCAATGTACCGCTGAACCTCGCCTGAAATAAGTTTTAAGCTTTCAACATCAACGCCTGAGTCAGGTCCGTCTAAAAGTAAAAGTTTAGGCCTTAAAAAAAGCAGCTGCAAAATTTCAGACCTTTTCCTTTCACCTCCGGAGAAGCCAACATGAGTTTCCCTCTTCAAGAAATCTTGAAGCCTAAAAGCCTCTATAAGGCGCATTTCATCCACGCTGAATTCTTCATTAGGGCTTTTGCCAAGGCAAAGCTTCAGCAAATCCTCAAGTTTTACACCATTGATTTCAGGCGGGTTCTGGAAGCCCACTCCAATAACGAGCTTCGCCCTTTCCTCAACGCTTTTACCCGTAATATCCTCACTCATGAATATTATTCTGCCCGAAACAACCTCATATGCAGGTAACCCGATAATGGCGCCAATCAAGGTTGTTTTCCCCGAACCATTAGGCCCAAAAAGAACGTGAATCTCGCCTCTTCTTATCCCGAAACTTACGCCTCAAGAATAAGCGCATTACCCACCTTAACTTTCAGATCCTCAACTTCCAACAAATAAATCATAAGTCCTCACCAACCATAAATTCAACCCATTCATAATAAGCCTTTTGCGCATAAAATACGAGAATGGTGCGGCCGCCGGGATTTGAACCCGGGTCGCCGGCTCGGGAGGCCGAAGTCCTGCCAGGCTAGACTACGGCCGCTGAGGAGATTAGATAACTGCTTAAACTTTTATTCATTACTCCGGTATTTGTTGTTTGGGAAGGCAGTGTATGAAAGTGGTTAGGCCGGGCAGGTATTTTTGGCAGGGTAGCGAGGCATGCGCTGAGGCTGCGATGCTTGCAGGCTGCCTTTTTTTCGCCGGTTACCCTATTACTCCAGCGTCTGAAATTGCGGAGCATTTGTCTAAGCGTCTTCCACAGGTTGGAGGCGTAGCCGTCCAGATGGAGGATGAGTTAGCCTCTGTGGGGGCTGTTGTTGGGGCAAGTTGGGCTGGTTTTAAATCTATGACCGCCACTTCAGGCCCGGGCTTTGATCTTATGCAGGAGACGGTAGGTTGGGCTTTCATGACGGAAACTCCATGCGTGATTGTTGACGTTCAAAGGCTTGGGCCGAGCACTGGACAGGCAACTAAATGTGGGCAGGGTGATGTTATGCAGTCCCGCTGGGGAACCCATGGCGACTATTCGGCTATTGTGCTTTCTCCGAACTCTGTGGAGGAGATGTTCACCTTAACTATAAGGGCCTTCAACCTTGCAGAGAAGTACCGCACTCCAGTGATACTTCTCTCAGATGAGGTGACAGCCCACATGCGAGAGCAAGTCACAGTGCCGCCTATTGAAAAAATAGAGATCATAAACCGTAGAAAACCGAATTTTAAAGATGAAGCCTTTTTCGGTTTTGAGGAGGTTCCGCCTATGCCTGCTGTAGGTGAAGGCTTCAATGTTGCTGTGACAGGTTCCACCCATGACGAGCATGGTGTAAGGTTTACATCAGATCCTCTAGTGCATAGAAGGCTTGTTGAAAGGCTTAACAGCAAGATTCAAAAACATGCGGATGAAATTTCAGAGGTGGAAAGCTATAATGTTGAAGACTGCAGAGTCGGCATTGTTTCATATGGCTGCACTTCACGGGCAGTATACGAACTAGTGGAATACGCTGATGCGGACAGGTTAAATGTTGGATATTTAAGGCTTAAAACCATATGGCCCTTTCCAGAAAAGCCCGTTGCAAAGCTGGCTGAGAAAGCTGAAAAAATAGTTGTTCCAGAGATGAATTTACGCCAAATATTCTATGAAGTGCAGAGAGTTGCCTGTGGAAAGGCAGAGGTAGTTCCATTAAACAAGATTGGAGGTGGAGAACTTATAACTCCTGAAGAGCTTCTTGAAAAAATTTTGGAGGCTTATTAAAATGAAGGAGGGTTTTTCTGTTAAAAACTACCTTAGAGATTTGAAACTTCCATTCTGCCCAGGATGCGGAGCCTTCACAGTTATAAACGCCTTCCTCAGAGCCCTCTATGAACTTGGCTATGAAAACCTAGGCAAATTTGTATTCTGCAGCGGAATAGGCTGCGCCTCATGGATTCCCTCACCATATTTCAAAGCGGATTCAATACACACCCTTCACGGGAGAAGCATACCTGTAGCAACGGGTGTGAAGCTTATGCGTCCAGAATTAAACGTCGTCGTCTTCGGCGGAGACGGGGACATAGTTGGAATAGGCTTAAGCCACTTCATACATGCAGCAAGGAGAAACCTCGACATACTCGTAATAATGGTTAACAACATGGTTTACGGGATGACCGGAGGACAGGTGGCGCCAACAACACCTTTTAAGGCTAAAACAACAACAACCCCGTATGGAAGTTACGAGTACCCCATAGACGCTGCTAGGCTGGCTGCAACTGCAGGAGCCAGCTATGCCGCCCGTTGGACAACCGCCCACCAAACCCAACTTAAAGACGCGGTGAAGAAGGCCTTTCAAATGAAAGGCTTCAGATTTATAGAGGTTGTAAGCCAATGTCCCACAGCCTACGGGAGGAGAATGGGCTTCAAAGATGCTGGAGAGATGGTGAAATGGTTTCGAGAAAACTCCATAACAAAAGATGAAGCTGAAAAACTAGGAGAAGAAGAAGCCGTGAAAACAAAAATTGTAATAGGCGAATTCATACACAGAGAACGCCCCACCCTAGACGAAAACATCTACAACCTAATCAGGGAGGCTCAAAAAATTGAAGAAAACTGAGATAAGAATATGCGGCTTAGGAGGCCAGGGAGTAGTTCTGGCAGGACAAATCCTTGGAAAAGCAGCGGTATACGACGGCCAGAACGTTGTTCAAACCCAAAGCTACGGAGCAGAAGCAAGGGGAACAACAGCTAAAAGCGAGGTAATAATTTCTGAGGGCAAAATAGGCTTTCCAATGGTTAGAAAATGCGACATACTAATAGCACTAAGCCAAGAAGCCTTAGAAAAAAACATTAAAGACCTAAAGAAAGAAGGCATCCTCATAGTTGACAACAGCGTAATAAAGAATATACCAGAAACCGAAGCAGAAATTTATACAGTTCCAGCAACAGAATTAGCAGAAAAAACATTCGAACAGAAAATCTTCGCAAACATGATCATGTTAGGTTTCCTTCAAGCTGCCACAAATATTGTAACGGAGAAATCATTGGAAAAAGCCATAAAAGACACCCTTTCAGCAAAATCCGCCGCTATAAACGTTCAAGCCTTCAAAAAAGGAAGAGAGCTACAACATCAATAAAGCAGTAATTTTAGGTATTAACCCTGCCAGCTGAAATGCAAGTAAAGCCTTTCTCCACCCTTGTTTGGCTTTGTAAACGGGAGCCTAGAAAACTAAAAATATTTTTGCCCAAATATTGTCTAAGGTAAAGGCTGTTTAATTGGGGGAAGATTTGACTAGCAATTTCACTTATGCCAAGGCAGGTGTCGATAGACAGCTTAGAGCTAAGGCTAAGAAAACCCTCCACATATTAAGGAAAACACACTGTTTCAGCCGTTATGGAAGAGTTATACAGCTTCCCTACGGAATTGTCTTTCCATTTCGAGAAGACTGCTACCTAGACCTGGTGATAGAAGGGATAGGCACAAAAGTCCTTGTTGCTCAGCTTTCCGGGAAATATGACACGATAGGGATTGACGGAGTGGCCATGGCTGTCAACGATGTTATCCGATCCGGTGCAAGGCCCTTAGCTGTCGTGGATAATATTCACGCCCAAGTTTCGAACCCAGATTTGGTTGGCGAGTGGATGAAGGGAATAACCAGAGGAGCCATGGAAGCCGAATGTATAGTGCCGGGAGGGGAGATAGGAGACGTTGCAGAACTTATTAAGGGCTTGGCTGAGGGAAAGGGCTTCGATATGGTTTTTGCCTCAGTCGGCGAAGTTGCAAAGAAAGCTCTGATAACTGGAAGGGAAATTAAGCCAGGCGACATCATTATAGGTTTACGAAGCTCCGGCATTCACAGCAACGGCTTAACCTTAGCCAGGAAGGTTTTGTTTAAACAGTGGGGCGGCAAATACGATCCATACGATATCCCAGAACCCCTAAACCGTGAGGTTGTCTATGAAGTTTTGGAGCCTACTAAAATTTATGTTAAGCCATTCCTCAAAGTTGCAGAAGAGGTCAAAGTTAAGGCTGCTGTGCATATCACTGGAGACGCCTACCTGAAATTTAACCGCCTAACCCTATTCTCAAAGGGCATAGGCTTCCAATTTGACAACTTTAAGCCCCAGCCAATATTTCAATTAATTCAGAAAACTGCCTCTGAAATTGGAATGTTCATACCTGAAGAGGAAATGTTTAAAACATTTAACATGGGATGGGGCTTCGCCATAATAGTTTCGCCAGAAGACGAATACAAGGCAACTGAAATACTGAATAAAAACATGGCTGAAGCCGAGAAAATAGGGCAAGTAACAGCCTCCACAGGGATCAAAATAAAATACGCTGGAAAAAAAATAGCGCTGAAAGAAAACTCTCAGCAGTGAAGAAAAAGGGCTTTATTAAATTTTCATTCAGAAAACAATGTTGTTAAGCAAACCACGTCCATAATCAACCTTTACAACGTTCTTTAAAGTCTTAAAGCTTCCTACGCTTAATAGGAGCTTCATCAAACCTTTACTTATTAAATAAAAGTGTTTAAATCCTCTTGAATTTAAATTAGCCTATGAAATATCGCCTAAAAATTGAGGTTTGCTTAAAGCGTGGACATAGCGACCCTGAAGGGGAGACAACGGCCCGTATGCTTAAAGAATTAGGATACAAAGTTGAAAGGGTTAACGTCAGCAAGGCTTATACAGTCATTCTTGAGGCTGAATCCAGAGATGAAGCTTTGAAGAAAGGTGATGAGTTTTGTAAGAGGCTTTTAGCAAACCCTACAAAAGATGATTATGTAGTAACGGTTGAGGAAACACAATGACAGCCAACCTCTACGTACGGAGGAAAACGCCTTTCCAAATCTTTGAAATTAACATTCTTGAGGCATCTGACAGCCAGCTTATGGATGTAAGCCGTGACCTAGGCCTAGGCTTAAACTTGATGGAGATGAAGGCTGTTCAAAGCTATTTTAAAGGGAAAAAAAGAAATCCTACAGATGTTGAACTTCAAACAATTGGTCAAACATGGTCGGAACACTGCTTTCACAAGACCTTTAAAGGCCTAATAATATTCAACGGAAAGGAAATCCAAAGCCTTTTTAAAACTTACATTGCAAAGGTTACAGAGGAGATTAACCCCCCCTGGTGCTTCTCAGTTTTCGAGGACAATGCAGGCATAATCCGCTTCGAAAGGGATTTTGGAATAGCCGTCAAAGTTGAAACGCACAACCACCCATCAGCCATAGAGCCCTTTGGAGGCGCAGCCACAGGGGTTGGCGGAGTAATACGAGACATTTTAGGCGTTTGGGCTGACCCAATTGCATGCACAGACGTTTTAGGCTTCGGACCTTTAGATTACCCTTATGAAAAGCTTCCTCCAGGCGTAAAGCATCCTAAATACATATACATGGGAGTAGTAGCCGGAATTGGAAATTACGGAAACAACATGGGCATCCCAACAGTTAATGGAGCAATATGCTTCGAAGAAAGCTATGTTGGAAATGTTGTTGTATACTGCGGGTGCATAGGGCTGCTGCCTCTGAAAAAATTCAGAAGAAACGCAAAGCCTGGAGACATGATTCTATTGGCAGGAGGCAAAACTGGAAGAGACGGCATACATGGCGTAACATTCGCCTCTGCAGAGTTAACTGAAAAATCTGAGGAAGTTTCAAGGCCAGCCGTCCAGATTGCAAACCCAATTGAGGAGGAGAAGTTGAAAAGGGCTATAATACAAATAAGAGACCTTGAACTGGCTTCAGCCATCACAGACTTGGGGGGAGGAGGCCTTTCCTCAGCTGTAGGCGAAACCGCTAAAAGATTCGGCTGCGGCGCATCCCTAGAACTTGACAAAGTTCCACTAAAATATCCTAACCTAGCCCCATGGGAAATATATGTTTCAGAATCTCAGGAGAGAATGCTATTAGCTGTCCCTCCCAAAAACTTAGAGCATATCTTGATGGTTTTTAAATGTGAAGACGTTGAAGCCTCAGTCATTGGCAGATACACTGACGATGAAATTTTACGAATCCATTACTATGGGGAAAAAGTTGCAGAGCTGGATATCCCATTCCTTTTCCAACCGCCTAGGGCAACCAGAAAAGCTGAATATACGCCTCCAATCTGTCAGGAGCCGAATTTTCCATTGCCTAATAACCTGACAGAAACCGTTTTCAGGCTTTTATCCTCTCCCAACATTGCCAGCAAGGAAAGCGTAATAAGAACATATGACCATGAGGTTAAGGGAAACACTGTTCTCAAGCCCCTACACGGAGAGCCAGGAGGACCGAACGACGCTTCAGTTCTTAAACCATTAAGAAACTCATGGAAGGGCTTAGCCATCTCATGCGGAATCAACCCAAACTACGGAAAAATAGACCCATACTGGATGGCTGCCTCAGCTATAGACGAGGCTGTAAGGAACAATATTGCTGTCGGGGGAAGAAGAATAGCTCTCCTTGACAATTTTACATGGGGCAACCCTGAAAAACCAGATAGGCTGGGCAGTTTAGTGAAAGCCTGTGAAGCTTGCTACCACACTGCAAAAGCCTATGGAACACCCTTCATTTCAGGAAAGGACAGCCTCTACAACGAGTCTCCCCTTGGGCCAGTCACTCCAACCCTTCTAATAACTGCTGTTGGAATTGTTCCAGACATACGTGGAGCCCTTTCACTGGATGTTAAAGCTCCCAACAACCCAATATACATTGTTGGAAAAACCTACAACGAACTTGGAGGCTCAGAATATTATAGGCTTATGGGGTTCATAGGCAAAAACGTGCCAAAGGTTCAACCTTATAAAGCAAGAAAAGCTTTTAAAGCCTTAACAAAGGCCATAGACCTGGGAATCGTCAGCTCCTGCCACGACTTATCAGAGGGAGGCTTAGCAGTTGCTGCGGCGGAAATGGCTTTTTCAGGAGGATACGGCGTACAAATTGACCTGCGTCTAGTTCCAAGAGAAGGACTGGGAAGAGATGACCTCATTCTTTTCTCAGAGTCAAACAGCCGCTTCCTCGTTGAGGTTCCAGAGGAATGCAGCAGGGATTTTGAATATATTATGCGTGGATGCGTTCACGCGAGGGTTGGCAGCGTCACTGAGACACCGAGGCTGCAAATATATGGATTAGATGGCAGCTTAGCCGTTGATGCCCCAATCAGCGAATTGCTGTTCTCTTGGAAGCGCACATTAAGCTGCGGAGAGATTTAACATGAGACGCGAAGACATTAGAATCTGCATTTTAAGGGTTGGCGGAACCAACTGTGATGCTGAAACAAAAACAGCCTTTGAGGATTTAGGGGTTAAAGCAGAAGTCCTGCACGTTAACAAGGTGGTTGAACAGGGAAACATTATGAAATTTGACGCCCTGGTTTTTCCAGGAGGCTTCTCCTTCGGCGACTATGTGAGGGGAGGGGCAATATGGGCTAAATGGATGCTGGCGAAGCTAGGAATGGAACTTAAGGCTTACGTTGAAGAAAAAAGGCCAATCCTTGGAATATGCAATGGTTTTCAGGTGCTCGTTGAAGCCGGCTTCCTCCCAGCCTTTGAGGGGATAAGCCCATATCCTGAAGCAGCCTTGGCTTCAAACCAGCCTCCAGGCTACAACTGCCGCTGGGTATACATAAAACATGAAAACAATGGAAACTGCATATTTACACGTAAAATTCCGAAGGGGAAAGTTCTCCGAATGCCCGTAGCCCATTCTGAAGGCCGATTTCTATTTGCAAAGGAAAAAGAAAAGCAGTGCCTAAATAAGCTTTATAGAAACGACCAGCTTGTTTTCAGATACTGCACAAGGGAAGGCGAATATGCTGATGGAAGGTACCCGATAAACCCGAACAACTCATTCCATGATATAGCGGGCATATGCAATCCTGAAGGAACAGTTTTCGGTTTAATGCCCCATCCCGAAAGAGCCTTTTACTGGTGGCAACAGCCAGACTGGACAAGGCAAACGCTTATGCCTCAGCATGGAGATGGCAAACTAATATTTGAAAGCCTAATCGAATACTTAGAAGAAAATTTTTAAATCTTCCAGCCTTGGAAGCCCGGCCCTCGCACCAATTTTCGTTATACACCTTGAAGCCACAAAGTTGCCTATTCTACCACACTCCTCTAGGCTTTTTCCATTAATTAAACCGTAAAGGAAGCCAGCGCAGAAAGCGTCTCCAGCTCCCGTAGTGTCCACAACACGAACCTTAAAAGGTTCCACATGACGACTTTCATGGCCGTCAGTGACATAGCATCCTTTACTTCCAAGCTTAACCGCCACTATTCTTACTCCAGAATCTAGAAGCATTTTAGCGCCTGAAACATAATCATCCTCTCCTGTTAGAAGCTTTAGCTCCCTTGCATTCGGCATAAAAGCATATGTCCTTTCAAGTATTTGCCTTAGTGCTTTTAGGCCTTTTCGACTGTATAACTCTCCAGGGTCCATGCTTATTTTAACATTCTCCGGTAAAATTTCAACAAGCTTTTTTTGGGTTTGAAAGGATTTTTCTCCAACAAATGATGTTAAGTGTAGAAACTCCGCCTTAGACGCGTATTCAACGCTTATCTCTCCAAATTCTATTTGGTCATTCACCCCTGGATCCACATATAGGGCTCTATTCCCTTTTTCATCCACAAAGCCCATGACTACGCCGCTTCTTCCAGTTTCTGCCTTAACAATGCCTCCTGTGTCAACGCCTTCACGATGGAAATCTTCAATAAGCATTAGGCCCTCCCTGTCTTTTGCAACCTTTCCAATATATCCAACTTTGCATCCAAGTCTTGACAAGCCTACAACCGTGTTGGCAGATGATCCTCCACATGCCTCTTCAAAGCCTTTTATAAAGGCTTCCTCTTCTGAACATGCTATTCTGTTAACTCTGTAGAGTTTATCAATGTTTAAGGCGCCGAAGCCCACAACCTGGAAGCGTTTCATGAGAACAACTCGCGAAGATGAATCTTGAAATCTCCCAGTTTTCCACCGTAGTTTCCCGCTGAAATCTTAGCTACTCCTTTTACTTTCAAAGCTGCCTCTATGCCACATTTCATGGCTTCCTTAACCTTTTCGAATGAAACGCCGTTAATCACCACTTCAGGAATGTAGTTTACCCCCTCAGGAACATTTGAGGCTTTACCTAAACGTTTCTTTAAAGAGGGACAGTAAGGATGGTTTGTGGTTGGGCCAATCCATGGAAAACGAGTTTCAGGCTTAGATCCTGCTGAGCAAATGTTGAAAGGGGTTATTACGCCATCCACTTTATGTATGGCCTCCAAAGCTTTTTCTCCTGACTCCAACACAGCCTCCTTAGTTTCGCACATAATCCAGAAGTTTGCTCCCATAACCCCCCTTGCATAACCCACATAACGCTCAATTATGAAGTCCGGAACCATTATGGGAACAACTATTACCATGCGTCCATTACGGTTTTCCTCCCACTCATAGCCGTCTCCGCAGTGCCCCACACGTTCCATCATGTCGATTTTGCCATAAGCATGGGGCAAGGCGTCAAAAACAGCTGTAAAAGGCTTAACAAGTATGTCCTGACGAATTCTATAGGAAAGTTCAACCTCGAACTTTTTTAGAGATTCTGAAAAGGGCTTTTTTGGGTCTATTCCTCCCCAAAACTGAAGTAATGCGCCTTTACGCCTGTCAGGGGTTTCTTTCTCGCTGAGCCACTTTTCCACGCCTCCCTCAACCCTTCCAATAACTATGCCTGGGGTAGCAGTTGCATCTTCAGCTGCCCTTCTAACAGTTTCTTCATCGTCGGCCGTTACTATAACTCGACAATATATGCCTTCGAAAGCCTCTGCGTAGGTGTCCTCTACACGCCTCTTCCAATCCAAACCTTTCTAAACCCCTACAATCGACCCTGCTATTTTAGGTTAGTTAATTCCTATATTAAACCTTCAACCCTTAAATTGAAATAGGCATAGGATCATGCCGTCACAGGGCTTATCCAAGTCTCCCTATAGCTTCGCCTCTAACACTTTTCCGAAAAAGTGTGCTCTGCCTTATCAATCTTTCCATGTTTTCCGCCCTTACAACTTCCACCTGGGGAAGCTCGCACCCGTAAACTTTAAAAATAAACTTTTTAAGGTTCTCTGAAATGCGTAAACTTTTAACTGCTGATGTGCTCCAGCCTTCCACAAGCTCTATCAGGTTTTCTCTGCCAAGTTTAAAGTAAACGTTTGCCACTAAAGCTGTTACTAGGGCATTATTGGACATTATTGCGATTTCAGCTTCTCTTACGGCGTACTCGTTGCCGTTAAAAGATACTGTTAGCCCTCCGCCTTTACGCACTTTTTGAAAGGCTTCCACGTCTGTTATGCTGTCGCCGACGTATACAACGTCAGCTAGGCTTAAGCCTAAAAGCTTAATTATAGATTCAATTGCTTCTGCTTTTTCTCTTCCTCCAACTGGGTTAACCTCTTGGAACGTTCTGCCCACATTCATTTTTGCAATTTCCTCCCAGAAAATCCAGTCAAGTCTACGAATGGCTTGCCTATGGCTTTCCTGAAAGTCATCAAGTGACTTAGCTTGTGGAGGAATTTCAATCACAGGCATTTTCGCTATTTCACCTGCCAGTTCTATAAGCCTTTCTTTCTCCTCTGGGCTAAGCGTATACTTGTCAATGTCGACTTTTGTGCAGTACACGTTTCTAAATGGGAATTTCAGCACTTGGCATAGTGCTTTAATATAATGTTCATAGCTTGTACTCACGATGTACGTGTAGAACTCTCTGCGAATAAAGTTTAAGGTCTCCCTCACGTTTGAAATTAGAACTAGGGTTTTAACTGAAAAGTCCCTCATAACCTTATTTGTAACTCCATAAACCTTGAGAAATGGCAGTATAAGCTTTAAGGTATCTCCAGCCTTATATCTAGATCTTTTTAAGACGTATGCAAGGACATCATCGTAACGGCTTATAACCGTGAATAGGTGCTCGCCGTTTGGAACATAG
Source organism: Candidatus Bathyarchaeota archaeon (assembly GCA_037440545.1). Taxonomy (GTDB): domain Archaea; phylum Thermoproteota; class Bathyarchaeia; order Bathyarchaeales; family Bathycorpusculaceae; genus JAVZIQ01. The sequence goes on along the minus strand of JBBITX010000024.1, from coordinate 3,095 downwards.
TGTGCTGTCAACTCGTAGGCATTATCATTTTTAGATATTGGCCCCTCGCAGTCTGATATGAAAGCCTTTTTCAGCCTCGTTTTCTAAGCTCCTCCATGTGGCGCACGCTTTTTTCTATATGCTGTTTGGAAGCTATGTCTGTCCTATACCATAGTGCCCCGCCTTTTATGGCGTTTATGCCCTCTAAAGAAATTTCTCTAGCAGTTTCTATGTTTTCTCCTATGCCTACTACACATACAGCCCTTGACTTTAGAGCGTAGGTTTTGTTTCCCCGAAGTTCCATGGATGCAGGGTAAACCCTGATTTTTTCTCCATATTTTCTGTTTAGCTTGTAGGCTTTTGTTAAGTCTACAGGCATGTCTGCTTCCGCCATATTAATCCGTTCAGGGTATGAATCGGAGAAACCTCCATAGTTCGGGGGCACTTTATACGTTACAACGGTGGCTGCATTCTCCAGCTCTACACGGGTGAGGTTTCCCTCAATTATTTTGAAGCATACGTCAATGAAGTCTTCTTTAATTATTGGAAGAATGTTTTGTATTTCAGGGTCTCCGGGTCGGCTGTTGTTCTCAAGGATTTTAGGCTCACCGCCAGTGTGCATAAAAGCCACGTAGAAAGGGATTCCCCTTAACGCTTCACCGTCGGAAACTCTCCATTTCTCGAAGATTTTGTTAACTATGGCTAACTCTTTTTCTCTATCCTCTTTCGACATGAAGGGCAATTTTTCTCCGACGTCCTTATAGGATCCCATACCCCCTGTGTTTGGGCCTCTATCCCCGTCGAAAGCCCTTTTATAATCCCTTGTCTCTGGAAGAGGCACCAAATGTTTTCCATCGCAGAAAGCCTGAAAACTAGACTCTTCACCATCTATTTTCTCTTCCACAATGACTGCTCCATGCTTGAGATTTTCCAAGAAATGGTTAAGAAGCTGCTCTCTCGTTGTGAAGTGGTCTCCCCAGACGCCTACACCTTTTCCAGCAGCCGGCTTATCTGGTTTAACAACAGCCATGTCACCTAGTTCGTCAAGCCATTTGTAAAGGCTCTGTTTAACTTCTTCCTGTGTTTTATAATCTTCAGGTTTGAAGATTTTAAATCTCGGGTTCACCTCTGGGAAAACTTCCTGGAACAATAGGCGCTGCTGAACCTTGCTTGCTTCAATAGCATATTCCTTTGTTGGGCAAATCATAGGTATCCCTGTGCGTTTTTCAACGACGTTTCGAACGCCCTCTATTATGGGTTTTTCAGGTCCGACAATGCCGAAGTCTATTCTATCTTTATGCTTCTCTGCAAACCTGCATATTTCCTCAACGTTTAAGTCTGATATTACAACATGATCCTTCGCCTTCTTCAAATTAAATGGATTACGCTGCTTATCCGCCACATAAATTTCCACTTCATAATTTATGCTCCTGGAAAAAGCGTCAACCATTGCCGCTTCCCTTGCACCATACGACACAACAAGCACTCCAACCTTCTCCATTTTAAACCCATCCAAAATTTTGATTTAGGGTTTTATAATCTATTTTCTCCTAGAGGCTTCCTCAAAAAGTTCAGCTATCTCATAGGGTCTTCCGCTTTCCTCTAAGCCTTCCAGAAACCTCTTCTTCAGTATGTCTGCGATTTTCTGGGCTAAAGGAGTTGGATACTCTCCTGTTAGACAGGCCAGGCAAAGTTCATCCTTTCTAAAGCCTGTAGCCCTTACAAGCCCCTCTAAAGATTGATAGCGAACTGCATCTGCACCTATTATTTTCGCTATCTCCTCCGGGGTGTGCTTTGCGCCTATAAGCTGTCCATATGTTGCCATGTCCACCCCATAGAAGCATGGGCCTATTATGCGTGGGAAAGTTACGAATATGTAAACTTTTTTAGCTCCTTTCCTCCTCAGCTTTTCTATTGTAACTTTTGTTGTGTCTCCTCTTACAATGCTGTCGTCAACTATGATGACGCGTTTTCCATTAACCTTAGAAGCTAATATGTTAATTTTCTTATCTATTGTGACGAATCGCTCTCTTTCAAGTAGAATGAAAGCCCGTTCCGTTACATACCTGTGTCTTCTAGTAGCCCTCTCCCATTTCAATCCAGACTCTTCATGTACTCCCATAGCTGCATCGTCGCCTGTCTCAGGCATGGACACTATAATGTCTGCCTCTTCAACTATGTCCATGTTCTCCCTGGCAAGGTTTCTTCCAAACTCCTCTCGAACTTCATACACGTATTTATCGTCAAAGATGGAGTCAGGTCTTGCAAAGTATGCGAACTCGAAGGCGCAGAAAGCTTTACGCTCATGATCAATGAGCTTTTCCCTTTTGAACCCATCCTCTGAAACAGTTACAAGCTCACCTGGCTCAACCTCGAAATCCCTTAAAAAGCCGTTTATATCTAAGCCCACGGTTTCAGAGGAGAAAGCGAAGATTTTCTTTTCTTCACTGTGTCCAGCGCAGAGGGGTCTAATTCCATGAGGATCCTTAAATGCGAAGAGCTCACCTTTCTTTGTTATACCTATTACTGAGAGGCGCCTTCAACTTCTTGCATGCAGGTTTTTACAGCTGATTTTAAATTTTTACTTTTTAAAAGCTCTTTTAGGAGTTTTCGGCATATGAGATCCGCGTCGCATTCGTAGGAGAAGTTTGGATACTCTTTATTTATTTCTTCTTTAATCTGGGCTGTGTTTACAACGTTTCCGTTGAAGGATACAGCTATGCTGAAGCCGTTTTTGGAGGCTGTAACAGGCTGTGTTCCTTTTATTAAAGATTTCTCATCTGTTTTTCCAGAGGTTGTATACCTGACATTTCCAATTCCAATGTGGCCGGGAAGCCTCCCAAACCACTCTTTAATAGCGCTTGCCTTAATTTTCGGCACTAAATCTAGGCTTCTATAAGCGTAGAATCTTCCATTGGAGTATGTGAGAAAACCGTGGGACTGGTGTCCCCTATGATTTTGAGCCCTTAAACCCCAGTATATGTGGGGGAATATAGGCTCTTTCTCGAAATTAAGTGCTCCAAATACTCCGCACTCTATTTTAAGGTTTTCTCCCATAACATGCAATGGTGAGACGGCATTTTATCAACTTTTATAACACTTTCAGTTAAAATGCA
>JBBITX010000023.1:0-20262 GCA_037440545.1 Candidatus Bathyarchaeota archaeon | reverse complement strand
ATTATTAAAGGCCAAAAACTTTTATGTTTAACTTAGATTTTAGAGGAAGAATTTCAATGTTTTCTAGCCCGTTTTTATAGATTTCACATTCATATAAATTTTTAAAGAATACAAAAATTATCTAATTGTAAAGTGTAGAATCTAGTTTTCCCCTCCTCAGTCTTGTCCGCCCAGATATGGGGGACAAGTCTAGTGGAAACTGACCGAAGTATAATTAGAAGGAAAAGAGACGAATTCCTTCGCAACGTTAAAGAAAATTGGAATCTTTTATGGAACGAAATATACAATGACAAATTTAGAGGTGAAGGTGTGGCTGTCCGAGATTACCCTCTCCTTTTAACGGAAAGAGGCTCTGTCATTTTCGCAAACAGAGACGCCAAAGCTCCTATTCTCTCTGAAATCCTCAATTTCTGGACTGCTGAGGGCTGCGTTTACGCGCCAGACCCAAAAGTGGGAGGATGGGGCAAGTTTATAAGAACTTATCTGGTAAAACGCCCTGAAAAGTCAACCTCTGCCAAGCCTAGAAATTCATCGAAAAAAGATCCTGGCAGTGGAAGACAACTAAAGAAGGGCGGAAGAGGATGGCTCCACATTGAATAATCCCCTGAATTTTAAAGGGAAGATTTTATGGCTGGACATAGATGCAGCCTAGAGATTATGGCAGAAATATTAAACGCATGTAAAGTAAAGGCAAAAAGGACAATGATTATGTACATTGCCAACCTCAGCTGCAACCGTCTAAAAAGATATCTGAAAGAAACCATTAGGTTCGGGCTTATCTACGTCAACGGAGAAGAGTATAAGGTTACAGAAAAAGGAGAAATATTTTTAGAAAAATACGGAAAGTTTCGCAGAAAATACCGAACGCTTCTAAAGGAACTTGAAAAATAAATATTTAAGAGAAGCCTTGAAAACATTTCAATAATGTCCGCATTAAGTGAGTGTTTAAAACCTCGCCTCTGAAGGCTGATGAGGCCTGGAGTGGGCTATTTTCTCAACATAATCTTTCCGAATTTAATGGCGATATAATTGCGCAAAATTGACAGATCCTTCGTTACCGTCATCCTAGCAGCTTTCAATGAAGAGAAGGGTATCCGACTTACCTTACAGGAGCTTAGACGCGTGCTTGAAAATCCGCGTTTTCTAGTAGTTGATGGTAAAAGCCTTGACAAAACCATTGAGGTTGCTGAAAAACTGGGGGCAGACGTACATATACAAAGCGGCAGAGGTAAAGGGCAGGCTATATGTGAAGCTCTTGCACGGGTGAAAAAGGATACGAGGTATGTTGTTTTCACAGATGCGGATTTTACTTATCCGGCGAAACATTTGCCAGGAATGATTGAAATATTGGAAAATAACCCTTCAGTTGGCATGGTTGTGGGCAACAGGTTTAACGACAACTTTGATGTCAAGCGATGTATGTACAACACCTTTTATTTTGGAAACAAACTATTGGCTGCTCTATACAGAATTGCCAGCGGCGTCGACATGGAGGATCCTTTAAGCGGTTTACGTGTTGTTCGCTGGAGTATACTTAAGGGCTGGAGGCCTAAATCCACAAATTTTGACTTCGAAGTTGAATTAAACATCTACACCGTCAAAAAGGGTTTTAGAATAGTGGAGGTTCCCATAGAATATAGGCAGAGAATAGGGGAGAAAAAGCTTGGTATAAGACATGGGTTCATAATATTAAAAAGAATTTTGGCCGAATCTTATCCACTTCAAATTTTCACAGGCTTCTTCCCTAAAACTTTTCACGAACGCCTATAAATGGTTCTGCAGCCTATAAAACCGCAACTCGTCCTGGTAATTCTGGTAAACGATAAGAAATAAGGTTTTCAGCTAGCTTTGGAATGGGCCATCATTTATTAGGCATATTTAGAGTTGAAGCAATCCCTTACACATTATAGTGCTGGAAATGGACTCTTTTATGAAGGTTTTCTTTTTGGTTTTAGCTAGAGATGGAAGGTATGTTGAAGATAAAATTAGGGAGTTGGAAGCTTTAGGCTTCCCTTACTTGGTTGTCTGCGGAGAAAAATTGAATCATTCTAATGTGGTTTACCGTGAGCCTAAGGGAAAATATGACGCTGTAAATTTCGGCTTCAATTTTGTCCCTAAAGACGTTGACGTTGTAGCTTTAAACGATGTAGACACAAAACTAAGCAATCTTGATGCAGCATTAAAACTATTTAGGTTAAGAGGCGTTGACTTAGTTTTTGCAAAGGTTTTTGTTAAGAAAGGGCCTCAAAAGTTCTTCTACTCACTTCTCGACTCCATTCGGAGAAGGCTTTTGATAGCCGCAAGCGGTGAGCTTATGCTTATAAGGCTTGAGGTTCTTAGGCGTATTCTCCCTTTAAAGCCTTGTAAGGCAGAGGACAGCTACATACTCTTCAAAGTTTTAAAGCTTAGACATAGAGCCGTTTTCTGCGAGGAATGCCGTGCTGTCACAGAGAGAACTAAAAGCTTTGCAGGCGAAGTTTCCTATAAAAGGAAAACCGTTTGCGGATTGTATCAGGCTTTAGCCTACGCCAGACCACCAAACCTTATAAGGGTGTTCTATTTTTTAATGCCATTTGCCTCCCTAACCCTATTAATCCTTGGGAGAAGAGGTTATTTTTGGGCAAGAGGCATTCTATTAGGGCTAATTGATTTTCTAAGAGGTGACCGTTCAGGAATTTGGGTTCCCAAAGGCTGAAGTACCATTAAAATTTTTTGAAGGGCTTCTATGCGAATTCTTCAAGTGTGTCCTAGATATTACCCCAATTTCGGCGGAGTTGAAGAGAACGTTCGAAGAATCAGCGAGAAGCTAGCATGCAAACACGATGTGACAGTTGTCACCACAGACCCAAATGGAAACCTGCCAGGAGCAGAATATATAAACCATGTTAAGGTTTTAAGGTTTAAGGGTTGGGCGCCGAATGAAACATGCAACTTCTCAAGAGAGCTTAGAAACTATCTAAAGAAGAGGTTAGCATGCTATGACGTTGTTCACGCCCACAGTTATCATGCCTTCCCAGCGCTTTATACAGCTCTTTCTAAAGCCAAAAAGGGCATGGTTTTCAGCCCTCACTACCATGGAACTGGACACACATTTATTAGAAGAATGCTTCACATCCCCTATAAGGTCTTTTTTGGAAAGAAAATTTTTATGAAGGCTGACAAAGTTATCTGCGTTTCAAAATTTGAAGAAAGTTTGGTTTTGAAGCATTTCAAAGTTGAAGCATCCAAAGTTTCAGTCATTCCTAACGGGGTAGACCTTGAAGAGTTTAGAAGTTTGGAAAAAATTAGGAGAAGGAACAGACTTCCCAGGAGAATACTGTACGTTGGCAGACTGGAAAAGTATAAAGGAGTGCAATATTTGGTGCATGCTTTGCCAAAGCTTGACAACGACATATTCCTGGAAGTTGTAGGTAAAGGGCCTTACAGAAAAAGTTTGGTTAAGCTTGCCAGAAGGCTTAATGTGGATGGTAGAATTAGGTTTTTCCAGGAATTACCAAGGAAAAGGCTTTTACGCAAGTATGCTGAAGCAGATCTTTTCGCATTATTATCGGAGTATGAAGCTTATGGGATTAGCGTGGCAGAGGCTTTGGCTTCAGGGACGCCATGTATAGTTGCCAACACTTCAGCTTTAAGGGAGTTTGTTGACAACAAAAATTGTTTCGGTATTGATCACCCAGTAAACGTCGACAGGCTTGCAGAGTTGACACGTAAAGTTATCGGGAAAGATGTTAAAGGATTAAAATTTCCCAGCTGGAGTGAAGTGGCTGAAAAAATATTTGAAGTTTACATTTCATGCTAGATTTTATGGTTAAATGAACATTCTTTTTCTAAGCGAGCTGTTTCACCCTCATGGAGGAGGCGGTGAGCTTGCCACTTACCTATATGCAAGGCTTTTAAGCAGTGCAGGTTTCAGAATAGCCATTGTAACAAACAGGTTTTCGAGAGAAAGGGAAATTTGGAAACGCGAAAATTTTGTTATTTACCGATTACCCATGTTCAATAATGAGGAGGGCTATAAATACTCAATTTATAGAGGCATCAATGTTCTTTTAACTGGTTTTATGAGGAAAAAACTGAAATGGGCTGACATTGTCTATATTCCTAGGTTTTGGCACCAAGCAATACCATTAGCCAAATCTTATGGGAAGCCCGTCATCACACATCTCCATGGCTACATTCCAGTTTGCCCCTTAGCATCCCTATACAATTTCCAGAAAAATGCAACATGCAATAAGCGTGAGTCACCATGCTTAATTAAATGCATCTACACCCATGAAAAAAGCCATATGAGAAAAGCCCATAAAACATTCCTTTCAACCCTGCTTAACTTCTGCTTCGGCCGCTTAATAGGAAAAATGGTGGAGTTAAGCGACGCGGTCATATGCGTTTCCAACGCCCAAAAAAGGCTAATTCAAGGCAGAATGCCAATTTTAAATAACAAAATTCACGTTATATATAATCCGCTACCTAATTTGCATAAAACTAAAGTTGAAGATAAAGACTTCGGATTCTTTGGAGGTTCAAATCCTTTGAAAGGATTTCGGGTTCTGCTTAAGGCATTAAAACAATTACGATGTAAAGGCCAATTTAAATTTCACGCAACAAACTTTAGCCATCCACTGCCAATGCAAAAAATACTTTCATGTTCTCCAAGCGTTGCTTTATACCCCAAGCTGCCTGCAAAAATTTACGAAGAGCTATACAAGAAAATAGGCACAGTAATATTCCCCTCTATTTGGCCGGAACCCCTACCCTACGTCGTTTACGAAGCCCTTTTAAGGGGAAGAATTGTCATAGCTTCAAGCATAGGAGGAGTCCCTGAACAAGTAAATAATTGCCCTGGAACTTCACTTTTCACCCCTGGAAACTTTGAAGAACTTGCTGATTCAATAGAACAAGTTTCCTCTTTAAATATAGAAGAGATAATAGATCTCGGCCTCCGAAACAGACTGGAAATTTTGAATAGGAGGCAGAATGAGGCTGCTCTAAAAAGTTTTGTAAAGGTTATGGATAGCACTTCATAACTCCAGCAGGCATTTTAATACCCCAAATTTTAAGCTAGGTTACTCTCTTATGGATCCATCTTTAATCCTCATCACAAATGCTTATACTTGGCTTAACAAAGGAGATGCCGCCATAACCATTTCCATGATTAAGGCTCTTAGGAAACAGTGGCCTAAAACAAAAATATGGCTGCTTTCAATGAATCCAAGCGTTGACAGCTTTCAATATGGAAAATATAAATGCCATGTGGCTCCAGAATTTTTTGCAGAAACACTAAATTCGAAAAGGCTGAAAATCATAAAGATTCTGCAAATCTTTAAAAAAATGGTTCAAGCGGCATTCATAGCCACATTTCACAAAATGGGCTTTAAGTTGCCCGGCTCCCCAACCCTGCAGAAATATTTTGAGGCAGACATGGTGATAAGCTCTGGAGGCGGCTTCTTAAACGATAATTTCGGCAGCTTTTTTCTTCTACACCTATTTCAAATTTACGTCGCCATCTTATTAAAAAAACCCACAGTCATATGCGCTCAGTCAATTGGACCCTTTAGAAATAAACTTAGCCTATTCCTAACAAAAATTGTGCTAAAAAAGGCAGATCTAATAACATTGAGAGAATCCATATCTGGAAATTTAATGAAGAAGCCTCCAACTTGTTCAAACATTTACGTCACGGCCGACATGTGTTTCACCCTTTCCTCAAAAGAAGATGGAGACTTCTTGGATAAAGCCAACCTAGAATATTTGAAACTTCCAAAAAGTGCTCCAATCATAGGGATTACGGTTCGTAAGTGGATTTATCCAGGATCCTTTAATTCGAAAGAAAAGCATGAAGAATACATAGAAACTTTCGCACGATTAATCAACCATATTACAGAACACATGAATGCAACGGTTATTTTTATACCGCAAGTAATAGCCCCAAAGGAGGACGATAGGATTACAGCATTAGAAATTGCTGAAAAAGTAAAAAATAGGGAAATGGTGAAAGTATTGCTTGGCAACTATTCCCCCTACGAAATAATGCATATAATTAAAAAAATGGACTTATTCATCGGCACAAGAATGCACTCAAACATTTTTTCCCTAATGATGCTTGTTCCAACCATAGCAATATCCTATGAGCACAAAACAGATGGAATAATGAGAATGTTAAAACTAGATGAATGGATCATCCCCATAAACGCGTTGTCATTCAAAAACCTCAAAGAAAAAGTAGATGAAGCCTGGTGGAGAAGAAAGGAGATCAAAAAAGAATTATATAAAATGAGGAGGATAATGATGCGAAAAGCCAACTTAAACATCAGGCTAATAAAACAAATATGGGAACACAACCAAAAATTAAGAAGACCCATAACCGTAGAAAATTCAAAGATACTGCCGGCAGGCTAAACCGATAAAAGCCAAAATTAACCCCGAAAGCATAGAAAGCCTTCCAGTTTACTCTTAAAGAATTTTAAGAATTATAGAACCAACAAAGTTATCTTTCCACGAAATTCCGAGATAGTTATTTCTGTTAAAACATTCATGGCTGAGAAATTTTCACCATTGTAAGACCAGTGTAGCAAGCTAATTCAATGTAACAAGCCACAGTACGCCTGCTGTGGAGGTGAGAAACTACCTAGTCCATGGAACGTGGACTGAAAGTGTCTAAGGTAAAGGAGGTTTTAGGCATGTTGAGAAAATTGTTTGGAATACGAAAGGATGAGAAGGAGGCAAATTCTATAATCCAAGCTGAGGGAAAAGTGGGCCAAACGGAAAAAGCAGAAGCTGAAAGCGAAGCAGCCCCATCCCAGAGGATTGAAGCTTTAGAACAAAAGGCTGAAGCCGAAATTGAACAATCAGGCCAGAAAGTAGAAAACGTTGACGAAGTAGCGGAGGCTGAAAAAATTGAAATTCCAGTGTTTCCATGCGACGTCAAAATCAACCCTTATGGTTTTATACATATGCCTAAACGCTTGTTGCAAGAGCTCGGTTGGGAAATAACATCAAAAAATAGCCGTGTAATAGTTCATCTGAAAGCTTACAGAACAGAGAGAGGTATTGAGCTTGTCAGAGTAGGTTCAGAGCCGTACAAGGAATAAGCTGTAAACTGTTTCAATATCCTTAGGTTTCCCTTATGAAACTTTTTTCTATTTTGACATACACAATTTTTCCTCCAATTTTAATGTTGACCCCATTAATGTTTTTCTTTCTTCCCAGTTTTATTTCAAGGTTCCTTCTAATTCTTACATTTTATGCGCTACTATTCTGCATTGTAAGCCCCATCATCGTTGAGAAGCATGTTATTGAATCCGCGCTTTTCGCGCAATACTTCTCTGTTTCAGCTTTCATATTTCTGCAGCGCAATTTGGCTAAAATGACTCCTTTCTTGGAAGGCTTGGCATGTTCAGAAACAGTGATGCTTGCTGAGTTATACAACGAAGCTGGAAGTTTAGTTTTTGCCTCTCCTCACTCATTCTTCCCCCAAACACCAATTTTAATATGGTTTATAGGCGTATTCTGCGGCTTATCTTCCGCCCAGGCCTCTCTTATCCTAATTTTCTTTCAAATAACTCTCACAGCATTTGTCAGCCTTTACATTTTTAAGATAATCAATTTTAATGTTAACAGCTGTGGATCAACGGTTTTATGTGGGCTAATTGCATTGTTAGCAACGTCATCTAACATGATGCTTTCTATAGGGCTTGGCTACAGAGATCTAGGCTTTTTAATGCTGCTTTTGCTATTCTGTTATCTTTTCCGCAGAGGCCATAGATGTAAGAAGGATTCTGTTGTGATGTTGTTATTAGCCCTGGGAGCTACTTTAGGATCCCCTTTAGCTGCTATGCTCATGGTGCCATTTTTCTTGCTTTTTTCAGTTTTTTGGAAGCAGAGAACGGTGTGTGTTTATGCTTTAGTTCCTCTCGGCTACATGGTTTACGCTGCATACTCTTACACTCTTTCATTGAAAAATTACGCTACCTTCGCCTGGGAAGGCTTTAAAGATTTCTTTATAGCAATTTGCGGCGGAAATCTTCCGATGCGTGTTGCACCATGGACAAGGCTTACACTTCCAACGAAAGAGGACATTTATGTTGTCTCCGCATCCTATCTTTCGTTGCTTTTACTCTCCTTAACCGTTGCAGTTCTTCTAACAGCTATTTTAATGGAAAAAGGCCGAAAATCTGGGAGTAAAGAGAAAGAAGCCCTGCTTTCCTCCACCTGCTTATGCTTATGGTTAATGCTTATAATTGCCGCAGCCACATACGTTGGGGCTTCAGTGAAAACTGAAGTTTCCTTCTCTGATATTAGGACAATAGTCATCATGTTTGTTTCAACAATGTTGTCCCTTGCATTTACATTAAAAAAGTTCATTGTAAAAGTTGCCAGCAACAAATATCTCCTGATAACGGTTATCATTCTACTACTTCTATCTTTTCTTAGGCTGGTTTATGAAACTTACCCAAAATCCATATTTGACCCTGTAAACGTTGTGGAAGACGATAGATTAAGTTTAATTTCGGTTCATTATGTAGGATTACATGTCCTAAAATTTTACAGGGAAGGAGAAATAGTGATTGATTATAAAACATCCATAAAGTTGTGGCCGAGGCTTACATTAAAAGGATACGACCAGAAACTTTTAAGCGAAAAAACGCTTATTACAAATCTCTCTTTTAATCCTAAACGCATCATAATATTTGATGTCAACGGATTAAAGTATCCATCACTTTACACATCGGCTGAAGACTATAAAAAAGCGTGCAACCTAAGCCTGATAAGGAATAAAATTTATGACAGCGGATCAATAGTGATAGCCTCAACATAAACACACATAATAACGCTTCTTCCAGCTTAAAACTTCTAAGCAAACCTTTATTCTAAGCTACAATTTTGAAGTGGATTAAAATTTTAAGAGAATGGGCGAAGACTTTGCCTAAGCAGAACATTCTCTTAGCTGAGTTAGTTGCCTACTCGCTTTTGTTTATAGGCGCAATACCGCTGATAAATTCAGTTCTAGCTAAAAATGCAGAATTACAAATAGAAACAGCCAAAATCTACATTAAACTAGAAAGTTTACAAAGGCATATGTAAAAAGGCCTTGGAATTTACTATATATGTAAAACATTAGGCTGTTTCCCTTATGCAGCTCAGTGGCCATTGTTCTAACGAGGACAAATGGTAAATTCATAGTTATAATGAAATAAGGATATGTGACGATGGAAAAACCATTGAAGCCATGCGCGGGGTTATTGGATGACGTTAAACTGCATACTGCAGATTTGAAAGGAAAAATTTATCTATGAAGTTGATAAAACTAGAATCCTCACTGAAAGGGATTTATAATTGAAGTTAAAATTTAAAGAGGTATGCAGCTTGAATTAAGCGTGTATGAACTGAAATTGGAGGTTTAAATTTGCTGGTTGTTTTTACAGGCGGGTTTTTCGATCCGCCCCATAGAGGGCATATAAACCTATTCAAAGAGGCTAAAGCTCTAGGTGACAAACTCATAGTTATGGTTCATAGGGATGAGTGTTGCGTAAAAAAGAAGGGCTACTGCTTCATGCCCTTGGAAGATAGAAAAGCGATACTGGAAAGTATAAAATACATAGATCAAGTTATTGTGTGTCCTAAAAACTGTTCGCTGACAATGGAGCATATCCTCGAGGTTGTAAAACCAGACATATACGCTAAAGGAGGAGATAGAACACCTGAAAACATGCCTGAAAATGAGATTGAAACATGCAAAAGGCTTGGAATAAAAGTGGTCTATGGAGTAGGCGGAGGCAAAATTCAATCAAGCAGCTGGCTTGTGAAAAAGGCAAAGGCGAAATTAAACGAGGAAAAATAGACTCAAAAATAATAGGTTTCAGAAAATTGAAACAACCCAAGATTTTCATGACAAATAACTCCTTAAAATTTTAGAAAAAAGAGGCATTGAAATCCTTGTTTCCATGAATAGGAAACAAAAGTTTATCCCTAAAAGTTTCCGTTCACGATTGAAAATAAAAAACAGAACCTGTGAAATTATGGTGTAAAAATGAATTTTCCATTGAACTTTTCGGATATGGGCTTATGGCTGACGTGGACGGCTATAATCCTCCTAATAACAGCTGAGCTGATTTCGCCACGCTATGGAGAAATAAACCTTGTAATAGATAGGAAAAAACTTATAGGAGCGGCTTTAATCACAACTGGGCTTTCGCTAGTGGCGATAATTATACGCATATACGAAATGTTATGATGTATTAACCAAATACTCAAGCCTAAAATCCGCTTTTGAAAGCCTTCCTATGGAAAATTTACAGCTGAAAGGACGGTTTGTTTGTGAAAATTGAGGAAATTTTAAAGCAAATGGTTCGAATTGTAGGCTTTAAAAGATCAAAGCTTATGGAACTAGCTAGGAAATTTCTGCAGTTCGCTAAAGGATACGCATGTGCGCGACAAGCATTATGGTTTTGGGCGACAATTTTCCTCGCAACAGCAGGAGCTTTATCATCCATAGCTCTTCCGGAAGGTTCATACCCAATGGCATATCTTCGTCAGGTTTTAGGCTCAATTTTTTTATTTTTGCTTCCAGGCTACACCCTTATTAAAGTATTTTTCCCAAAGCATAGAGAATCAAACATAATCGAACAGTTGGCTTTAAGCATAGGCTTAAGCCTAGCTGTAATACCTACAGTTGGGCTTCTATTAAACTACACGCTTGATGGATTAAATTTAATTCCCATAAGCCTGAGCCTGTTTGGCTTGGCGGTTATTTCCGCCACCGCAGCCCTAGCACTGAATATGGCATGAATAAAAATGTTAAAGATGACAAATGCAAGTTATATGCTAAAACCAACTTTAGAGTTTGTGCGCTCAACTTGCTGATAGAACGCACAAAAGTTTGGAAAATATTCTTTTAGTTCCCTTTCTGTTTATTTTAAAATATATGAACATAAAATTAGAGTAAATAATCTAAGTTATTCTAGGCCGTTGGACAAGTAAAATGCTGGAGGCATTACCAAATTATCAAGTAGGTTTTAATGGTTCCTGCTGTGTAGATCCGTTCATAAAACTTTCCGACAACCACTTCTACAATCTCGTCGTTTTGCGGCTCAATGAATATTATGCCACGGTCTGTGGTGTTAAAGCATACTATCGCATGGGAACCGAAAGTAAATTCTATATAGACAAAGCCACATCTGTAACCCGCCTTGAAAGCATTTTGCTTAACATCTGCTGTGAAATGGAAACAACGGTAAGTTTCGCTGTATTCATTTTTATCCGTTTGATCTTCAGCTATGAAATCGAGCATTTCTCGGTATGTTGGGTCGCGAATGTTCCAGCTTCTTCCAGCTCCATCTTTAACTCCTTGAATGTAACCTACTTCATATCCTTTAGTGTAACCAGTATCATTTCCCATTAAAAATCCAAAAGTGTATCCTTCTTCTCGTCCCTTACCATACCATTCCTCGTATCCTACTTCATATCCTTTAGCGTAGCCGGTTACATTGCCTTCACCATAGCCTATCTCATAACCATCGTTAAAGCCGACATCATAACCCAATGAGTAACCAGCTGCGTTGCCTTTTTCAAATCCCACTTCATAACCGCTTGAACTGCCAAGCTGGAATCCTGTAGAGTTGCCATACCCATAACCCTCAGAGTATCCAATTTCGTAGCCAGCGCTTTTACCAATGTTATAGCCAAATCTATAGGCTGCGAACCAAAAAATAGCCAGAATTATGCAGAAAGTGATTGCTAGAACCGCCCTTTTCGCTATAAACTCCTGGTTCTTCTTTTTCTTTTCTTGTCCTTCAAGCTTTTCTGGTTCCATCAAAGTTTCTATAGATACACTCCCAGTTGGACTAAGAAAGGGTGTTGAGGCTCTTGGTTGTAAAATGCAATCGTGGGGTTTATGCAGATTAGGATTTACACGGAAAAATCTACCGTGATGGTTGCACTTGAAAATCATAACACCTTCTCTGTTGTAAGCTTTAAATAGCCCACGACTCATTATATTTGCCCCTCTTTTCTATATTCCACCCTCACTAACTGTCAGAAAATATTTTATTTTAACGTCTATGCCTATGAGCTTTTAGGCGGTTTTTTCTGTAACTTCATCTTCTTTTTCATGTTTTGTTTATCTTTCTCTGCCATTTATTTGACTAATGGTTTTTCTAGGCAGAGGGGGTTCCTTATTTGTTCCCTTAACATATAGTTAAACGTGTTGAATAATCTAAAGGAAGTCTAGAAAAGCGTAGGCAAAGAAGAATGTCTGCTCAAAATTTTTATTTTGATTTATAAATGGTTTTAAATATAGTGTTAGCTCTAAAATTTGCTTTATTTCCTGGTTGTGATGATATATTTTAAGGAAGAGTTTTTGTTAAGGTTGGTGAAGTGATGCTTTAGCTTTTTTTCATTTTTTTAAGTATGTTTGATATTTTGCCCTCTGTTAGGTCTACGTCTTTTTCCATGGGTAGCTTTTCATGGGAGTCTTTTGGGGTTTGGTGTCCAAGTTCTTCTGCTGCTTTGGTCCGCAGGTTTTCTATTGCTTTCACAAGCTCTTTAACAGCTGCTGTTCTTTCGGTTAAACCTACAACCCTTACCCCTTCAGGGTTTAATGTTACATAGACTGGTGGGTTACCTATTTTCAGTTCGTTTTTGATAAAGGCTGTTATGGAGGGATAGCGGGTTCCGCCCCTAAATTTAAAGAAGGTTTCTGTCTCGGCAGTTTCAATGTAGCCGTTTGTTTCTATGGGTAGTATAACTTTACTTAGGCCCGATAGAATTTCGCTTCGAAGCTTATTCCTTTCTGAGGAGAGGTTTTCAAGCTCCGTCTGTAAGGATTTCGCTTTTTGCTCCAGCTCAGGGCTTAGGTCTTTAAATGGAATTCCTGTAAGTTCGCTTAGGCGTCTTTCAATCTGGCTTTTGTTTTTGAACTCCTCAAGCTCCTCTTGGGCGTCGGCAAGTTTCACCTTAAGTTCTTCTAAAAGTTTTTCAGTCTCAACCAGCCTGGAAGCCATCTGCTCCAGAGCTGAAAGCTCCATTATGTTGTCAGCTCGTCTTTCATGTTCTTCTAACAGCGTGACTTTTACAATTTCTTCACTCATCGTTGCACCTCAAAATTGTGCGTAAAAACCAGCCTATAACTGTTATTAACATGCAGATATATCTTAAGAAATTATGGCAACGTTTTTTGCAAAATTAATCTCCACACAATTGAATAGCACCGTATAAAAGTATTTTCAAAAAGTGAAAGAATTTAATTATAACCATGTCATGTAGAGCAGATTCTTGGAAAGGCAAAACCCCTATTTCATCGGTTTTTACAGGTTGAAATATTAGTTACCGTTGAAAAAGCACAGATTAAAATTGAAACATTTAAGACAATGATGCGAATTCAGCTTTTATGGGATATTAGAAGCTTTCAGATATGGCAAAGCTTAAGGTATGCAGCTGTAAACCTTGTCTGCCTTGTGCGAAAAAGTTTTATTTTTTGGTGACATTAAAAACATTTTGGGTTGTTATGGTGGAAAAGTTTAGGGCTGCTTTCATAGCTCATGTTCCAGATGCTGATCCAAGTAAGCATAGAAGCGTTATTGAAACTTCTCTTTATAAGCTTACAAGCGTTTTGGTTAAAAACGATGATGAGGCGGTTAATGTTTGCAGAGAACTTGCTTTAGAAGAGGGGGTTCAAGCTTTCATCTTATGTCCAGGGTTTACGCATAAGGCAATAGCGAGAATAATGGAAGCTGTTGGAGAAGGTGTTTCGTTAAATGTGGCAAGGGGAGACGGGCCTAGCAATGAGGTTGCCCTTAAAATTATGAGAGAGTTAGGATGGTTTAAGCGGGGAAGTTGAAGGTTTAAAGACTGTTTCATTTGATGCCGCTTTTATTCGCTGTTCCTATTCTTTTGCTTTGTATATTTTGCATTGGAGGGCTGTGAGGGGCCAGCCTCCTATTTCTCTGCTGCAGTATTCTGGGTCGTCTGGACAAAGTATGTTTGCGTTTGAATCCCATAAGCCGTGAAGCTCTGGGTCTTTTCCTGGCTTTTCTGGAAACCACCATCCATGCTGTACGTGAACCATGGTTGGGTGCACTTTTTCTGTAATTTTTGCTTTTTGTTTTATTTTCCCTCTGGGTGTTTCTATCCAGACTTGGTCTCCGTCGGCTATGTTTAACTTTTTGGCAGTTTCAGGGTTGATTTCAACTATTGGGTCTGGAAAGGCTTGTCGTGCAGTGGGTATTTGCCTAAGTTCCGATTGGTACATGGGGAGAAATCTGCCTCCAGTGTTTAATATTAATGGGTATTCTTCTGCAATTTTGGGTGCGCTTATTGGGGTTTCTGGAGGTTCTATGTAGCTTGGCAGTGGATCATAGCCTAGTTTTTCAAGGATGGTTGAGTAAATTTCCACTTTTCCTGAGGGTGTTCCAAAACCGTATTTTTCATATTTTCTATATTCTGGAGGGGCGAAAACCTCGTATCTTTCCACAAGCTCTCTGAAGGTTATGTGGAGGGGTTTAAGTCTGTAGTCGCATACCTCTTCAGGGGTTTCCCATGGCCAATATTCCTCCTGGTCAAGCCTTAAGCCTAGGCCGCGCCAGAATTCGTAGTCGCTTCTTCTTTCATGTAGGGGTTCTAAAGCTTTTGGACAGGCAAAGACTCTCGGGCCTCTTATGGATATGTCGCTTCTTTCAAGAGTTGAAGCTGCCGGAAGCACATAGTCAGCAAGCTCAGCTGTGGGCGTCATATAATAATCCATAACAACAAGTAGTTCTAAACGTTTCAAAGCATTATAAACCAGGCGAGTGTTAGCTAAGGACAATAAGGGGTTTCCGCCTAGAACGATCATGGCTTTAACCGGGTATGGTTTTCCCTGGGTTATTGAATTCCATATGGCTCTTGGATGAGCTTGAGCTGTCATCTGCGCGGATGGAGGTTTCAAGTATGTTTGGGGAACCTTTCCTACAGCTTCGCTTACAAGTTCCCAGCCTGGATAGCTGAAAAGCCTATACCTGTCGCCCCAAAGCTGTTTTCTCCTCTTCTCCTCAGGCAACTTTTCGTTAAGCTCCATTTCCACGTCTGAAACGACTTTTCCAAGTTGACCTGAAAGTCCAATGAGGTCGCCGCCTTTAACATCTAAGTTTCCAGTTATTGCCCTTAGAATGCTTCTAGCTCGGGCAGTATGGGTGAGGTTAACCCCCTGCTTGTCACAGCCTAAACCCCAAGTTAAAGCTGCAGGTTTCACAGTTGCATACATCCGAGCCCCATCCAAAATTTTATCTTTTGAAACCCATGTGATTTTTGAAACTTCTTCAAGGGAGTAATTCGCCATTTGCCTTTTCAAATTTTCAAATCCGAAAGTCCACTTCTCAACAAAATCCTTATCGTACAGCCCTTCTTCAATTATTATTTTAATCCATCCCATCATTAAGGCAGCGTCTGTGCCAGGCCTGATCTGAATCCAAAGGTCAGCCAACTCAGCCTCCTCAGTGAACCTAGGGTCTACAACAATTAGCTTTGCGCCCCTTTTTTTAGCTTCTCTAATTTCAATCCACTCTGGAATTGGAACAGATTGTGAAGGCCCATGCCCCCATAAAACAATACATGCAGCGTTGCGAAGGTCGCTATGAGCCATACACCCGTAAGTGGCAGATTCTATCGCGACGCTGGGACAATGGCATATAAAGCCAGGTCCTGTCAGATTTGGAGATCCGAGAAGGTTGAAGAACCGTTTGCTAGCCCAACTGTAAGTTCTATAAGTTCCTCCGCAGAATGCAATGGATTCAGCGCCGAATTTCGCTTTAATTTCCCTAATTTTTGAAGCTATCTCATCAAGAGCCTGATCCCAAGAAATCCTCTCCCACCTACCATTCGTCCCAACCTTTTTCTTAGGGAAATTAACCCTGTCAGGATGATATAGATGTTCAAGAATTAGCCTACCCCTACTACAAATGGCACCCCTATTGACTGGATGGTTCGGGTCGCCGAAAACCTTAACAGCCCTGCCGCCTTCAAAGTGAACGAGCAAGCCACACCTGATGTGGCATGGTCCACACCAGCCTCTCCTAACCTCAACCAACAAACACACCAATTACAACAACTCCTAAGTAAATTAAAACAGTTTCGCAAACCAACTTAAAATGGCGGATCTTATGCATATGCTTATGTTACACCATAAAACACCAGTCTTTACACTTATTGATTTGTTAAACTATTTTAGCGATTTGCTCGTTTAGCCCTTAAGCGTAGTGAGGAAACGGTGTATTATGATAAGGAGATATTGGATTTTAAGGATGTCGAGTTAATATCCGGTTTGAATGATGCACGCTGTTTCAGCTAGGTTATTGCAAAAATTATTAAAGGGGAATGCTGTATTTTGTAGGGGATGATTTTATGGGTGGAGTGTCCAGGGATACTGAGGGAGAAGAAGGTTCTTTAACGTTTGATGCTGGTTGTCTCTCTAAAATGGAGCTTGAGGCTTTGTTGGATGCCCTTCCTGTGGACATAACTTTTGTAGATCGAGATGACAGAGTTAAATATTTTAATAAGGCTGGTAAACGGGTTTTTGTTAGGACAAAGGCTGTTATTGGAAGGAAGGTTCAGCAGTGCCATCCGGAGAAAAGCGTTCACATAGTTAATAGCATTTTAGAATCTTTCAGAAAAGGCGAAAAGGATGTGGCTGAGTTTTGGATCACAGTTAACAGCCGACTTGTATATATAAGGTATTTCGCTGTGAGAGACAGGGATGGTAAATATTTGGGAACAATGGAGGTTACGCAGGACATTACAGACATTAAAAAGATTGAGGGAGAGCGGAGGCTTCTCCTGTGGGAAAAGTAGAAGCGTGAGGCTTTAGTGGCTGGATGAAGTTTAATCTTATATCTTTATAAGCTGTCTTGAACATGTTTTATAGGTTTCATAGTAGAATGCATGTGTTGTTTATTGCTCGAAGGCGTAATCAAATCCTATGGCGTAAGGGCATAAAACCCTATATTGTATGATTTCGCTGTCTTTTTTGCAAAATCCAGCGATTGTGATGTTATATTTTCCTAATGTGCCGGAAAGCCTATTTTTCAACTCCGTCCAACGTGATGTTTTCTTAGCGTCGTTGATGGCTACTACAATTTCTATTTCTCCCTCCTGCATGTAGTCTTTGTCTTGTTCGCTTAGCTCAGCTAAACCCCGCTTTTTACCAAATTGAGGGTGAGAGTGGAAATATCCAAGTTTTTGCAGGTGTACTAGTCTGGGAAGAATTTCAATTACTTTAAGTTCTCTTCGCCAGTTAGGCATAACTTCAGCAAATTTTCTCTTCGCAGACTGAAAGGGGATGGCGTATTCAACGATTATGCGATCTCGAGTTTGAAAACCTAACAGAGCACCGTGACATTCGTTCTTATAAACTTCGACGGAGGATAGAATTATGCTCATGAAAGCCTTGTCAGAAAGAAATATTTCAGTTATTCCGTTCATCATAACTCACTCTTAACCTACGTGAAGATTTGTCAAATTTTCACTTCCCGCTGGTTTCCTCAACGCAGACACAACAATAAACTTTTGCTTTCAAACCCTTCAAATTTAGCGGCATCATACTTCTTTCCAGGCTCACAAACAAATTAGCATGTGCAATTCCATAACTTATATGAAGGCTTGAAGTTTTGACTTTTCCGAATTGTTTCCAAAACAATTCCTGGTTATCGTAAATATCTGAAAAATGTTTCGGGTTGAATTAATCAATCAGCCTATTATCCGGGTTCTTGCTTAAATGACTAGATTTCCGGCTGATGAAGTTTTAAACTGGCATAGGTGACATAAATTATTTTGGTTTTAACTGTGGGAAAGCTTTATTAAAATCTTTATTTTAACATTCGGCAAACGTGTGGGTGAGTGTGAACTTGAAAGAAGACTATGTTTTTCAATGTGATAGGTGTTCAGCCCTTTTTTGCCAGAAAGGTATATTTGAAACGGATAAGCTTCCAGATTTCTGCCCTATGAAGATTTCTGGAACAGTTATTCAGGAGGCTTTAAGGGAGTACGCCTATAATGATGTTAAGTCCCTTTATCTTTCGGCAGCCATAACGGAGAAGGAAAGCTATGAGGTTGTAAGGGGCAAGCCTATTCCTGTTAGGCCCAGGATTAGAGAGCTTGTGGAGTTCGCTAAGAAAATTGGAGTAAAAAAGGTTGGATTGGCTTTTTGCGGGGGATTAAGCGATGAGGCTTCAAGGGTTGCGGATGTTTTAAGGTACTTCAACTTCAAAGTTTATTCTGTGCGGTGCAAGTGCGGCGGCATTGACAAATCGAAGCTGGAAGTGCCTGAAGAATATAAAATTTCAATGGCAGGAGGGTTTGAGGCAGCATGCAACCCCATAGTGCAAGCCTTTCTACTAAACTCTGTCAAGACGGATCTTAACGTTATAGTTGGGTTATGTGTTGGACATGACATTTTATTTACAAAGTACTCCAAGGCACCTATTACCACTTTAATAGTGAAAGATCGTTATACAGGCCATAACCCCCTTATAGCCCTCTACAGCGGCTACCACAGAAAAGCCTTCCTCGAGTAGGGGCGCTTTGAATGCACTTTTAAAGTGTTAATCATTGGGGTTGAATAAATGCAGGTTTTATTTTCAATTTTAACTCTAATGGCTTTTTGCATTCTACTCATGGTTGGGCTTAGCATTTGTTATGCAAGCCTAACAGCAATTTTGCGGCTTCGAAACGGCCTTTTTAATGTTTCTGGGATGATTACATATGCAAATAGATGGTGAAGTGCAAGGTAGGCTTTCAAAAATATTTGAGAAAATGCGGACTTCTGATTTTTCATTAATTTCCAAGGTTGTCTGCGGAAGACCATTAAATGGTTTAAAAGGGTTCGAGGCCTCTGTTCTCGGAGTGAAATATAAAGTCACGTTGGCCGACTACGATTTTAAGGTAGACTTTGAAGATCCTCTCGGCAGATTTGAAGACTCTTCCAAGCTTTTTGGCTATATGCTTAACGCCTTTGAAAGAGCATTAGCAGGCTGCGTTGCAGGCTATAAAGAGGGTTTAACGAAAATAACGCAGCTGCCAGGGGGGAGTACAGCTCAGCTCTATGAGAGGAGGATAACAAATTTTCTAGCTGTAGAAATGGAAGGGGCAAATATTGAAGAAGTTGAGAAAGCAGCCGAGAACCTTGGAGGGGGCATGGTTGAACACCCGAATGCCACATGGAGCTTTGAAGTAAACCCCTTCAACGGCGTGAGAATTAGAGCTGTTTACTGGGAGGGGGAGGACGAAATTCCCCCAGGCGCAGCCATATTCCTAGGAGAAGAGGTGAAAGAAGTAAATATGCCTATAGAAGAGCTCATAATAATAATTGAGATGGCAGTAAACAGGCTCGTTCAATTCTACAGAAAAGCCACAAACAGAAAACCTAAACTTTTCGACTCTCTATATCTCTAGATCAAGCAAAAGCCTAAAAGAACAAAATTTCCCCTATATTAAGGCAAAATAGAAATCCGAATTCAGAACAGAAAAAAGGGTGAATTATGTTTTTATAATAGAGTTGCTTTAAGCGCTTGCACAGCTGCTGTTAAGGCCTGATGGAAGAATTCTCTAAAAACTTGGGAGAAGATTGCGATGAAAACTGCCATCACGCCGAATACTATCAGCATTGATATTATCTGTACCACAAGAAAGGCCAGCCAAAACTTGAAGGACGCTGCAAAGCTGACGTCTACAACTTTCAACTCTTGCCTTTTCTCTTCAACCATAACTAAAACCCCAAAATGTAAATATTAAAATGGTAATAAATAAAACTTTAACATATCGCCACTAATGTTAAATAACTCAAAACGCTAAAACTTGCATTGCTAAATTTTCCCACCCTAAGCCATAATGTCAGATTATGAAATCTTTAAAGAATTGCTTTACAAAGAAAGGGATGATAGATAGACCAGTTAAATTGTCATAAGGCTCCGATAAGGCATTTTTAAATGTTAAAAATAATCTCTAAAGGTGTAAATAGTTTGCCAGGAAATGTCCAAGGACAGCAAAAGCTAAAAAACATAAAGCAGCCAGAAAAGGGTCAACCTCGCTTTTATCCTCAAAATCTCCATTTCCATTTGTACTTTTCAATTTAAGGCACCAAAACAGTTTTCTACACGAGTAAGGAAAGGTTTTATGAAACGGAAATAAATATTCTGAATCAGCACTGAATAGATGGTGGGCCGGTAGTCTAGCTGGCTAACCATTAAAAGGCCAAGGGACGTCGCCCTCACGCGGCGAAGGTCGCCGGTTCAAATCCGG
>JBBITX010000022.1:0-20297 GCA_037440545.1 Candidatus Bathyarchaeota archaeon | reverse complement strand
TTCTTTAAAGTTTAAAGCTCATAAGACAAACCTGTCTTTTTCATTCTTTAGACAGGATTGTTAAATTAGCCTTAAGAGTTATTGAAAAGCTTGAGATTTAAAAGATGATATTAGGCTGTGGGATTACTTGAATGGATGCTAAGCGTCGTTTATAAAATCAGCCTCAAAAGTAAATGCGTTTAGCTAAATTGGCTGGAAAAACACTTTTTAAAATTTGATGAATAAAATGGCCAAAGTGATTTGTGGGAAGGTTTATTAAGCCTAAATGTATTGGTTTTTTCGGCGGGTGAGTGGGCCTCCACCCGTTCCGCTATATAAATCCCGGTGTAGGAGGAAAAAATAATTGAAAGTGAATGCTGAAAGTTTAGCTTTAATTGGGGTTTTTGCTGCACTCTATGCTGTAGGAGTTATTTTTTTGGCTCCGATAAGTTTTCCCATTCCTCAGGTGAGAATTGCTGATGCTTTGCTACCGTTGTCTATGATTTTTGGTTTGCCCGTTGCCTTAGGCTCAAGTTTGGGTTGTTTAGTTGCAAATGTTTACGGTGGTTTAGGCATTGTGGACATCGTTGGCGGGGCTGTTGCTAATTTTTTAGCGTGTATGTTAGCTTGGGGGTTAGGGAGAAAAAGCCTAGCTCGGAGGATTTTAGGATGCTTCGTTGAAACAGCTGTGGTAACAGTTATTGTTGGAGGATATCTATCTTTAATTTTCAACGTGCCTGCGGAGGTTGGATTGTTTGGCGTTTTTATAGGCTCTGTTGTGTCGATCAATGTTTTGGGTTTTGCAATTTTAGAGACAATGCATAGAAGCGGAATTGGAGGAAGATACTCCAGAAAATAAGAAATTATATTAACCTCACATGAAACGTTCAAGTTTTGTTAATCCTATTATTTCGTTAAAGTCTAAGCCTAGGGCGTCTAAAACTTGATCAAAAGTTGAGTGCAGATAGGCTATGTATTTGTCGACGTCAACTTCGTTTTTCGAGGCAAGTTCAACTGGTTTAACATGAGGATCATTCACCACCTTCACAAAGCTTATCAGGTCTCCTGCTTTCAGTTCCATTCCCTCCTGTTTCAATATTCTAGCCGCCTTTACGTGCTGCGGTGTTGTTTTAGTGTATCGTTCAGGTTCTTCTCCCAACACCACGTTGAAGGCAAGTTCATTAAGGCTTTCCCATTCTCGTCTTTTAAGCCGTGTGTAACAATCGCGAATATCCCTCACTATATTTTTTTTGGCATCTTCAAAGTCAGCTGGGGTTTTAACTTTTGACAGGTGCTCCTTCATTCTGTCAAAGGCTTTTTTAATGAATACTGGTATGTGGCGTTTTTTCCCTGTTAACCCCTTCACGTCAACGCTTCCATCCTCTAAGACTCCAAGATAGTTCTTTTTCCGAGAACTAAAAACAACATATCTGTAGACTTTATCTACGTCCAGGTTCATTTTAAGCTCAAGTTCAGTCCATTCTTCAAGCTCGCGAATTTGCTCGTTTGATGGATTCTTTAGGAATACGCTGTCCGTGTCTCCGTAAAGCACTCTGATGCCAAGTTTTTCAGCTTTATTTATTATTTGGGTTATTGCGTGTCTTCCTATGGCGGCTGTTGCCTCTGCAACTGGTGGGCAATATAGGTCGAAGGTTTCAGCTCCGAAAACGCCGTAGCTGGCGTTTAAGATGACTTTCAGCGCTCCTTGTATAACGTTGTACCAGCTTCGCAACTCTGAAGGTAAAGCCCTGTCCTTTGATTTCGGCTTATACCATTGAACCCTTAGGTCTCTAAGAGAGCCTATTAAAAGGCTTTCTAGGGCGCGTTTTCTTCTGCAAACCCAGTGAGGTGTATCTGGTATTAAGTTTTTCCGACATTCCTGATGAGGACATAAAATGGATTGATATCCTAAATTCCAAACTTTAATTATTGAGGGGTATAGGCTGGGAAAGTCCATAACCGCCACGTTAAAGTGAACCCCTGGAACAGGCTCAACAACTATTGCGCCCTTATATTTTTTCCCCTTAATTATGGCTTTTGTTGCAGTCTTGCCTTTCAAGGCAAGTATGTCCTCGGAGTTCGGTATTAACATGTTCCGCTTTCTATGTTCACGGTGAAGAAAGTTTCTAATCCACCGGGATACCCCTTGACGGCTAACATCCTCCATTGGCATGCTGCTTATTCTCGATAAAGCAAGAATCAATTTTAGGACGAGCTCATCCTCGTAATTCACGAGTTTATAGGTGATCTCAGCGTCTCGGAAGCAGTATTTTGCAAGTTCTGTGTATGTTAACTCTCCAATGCTTTTTTCCAAGCGTATCTTTTCCAGGCCAACTATGGCCTTGCCTACATCGTCTAGGGTGACATCTCTATATCTGTTATTGAAAGCGTATATTTGTATGGAACGGTTGAAGAAGAACTTGTATAAGTCTATGTGGACTCCATACTTTAAGAGACAAACACGTTTGCCAACTTCCACGGGAATATCGCTCCTCCTAAAGCCTTGATTTAATGCTCTATGAGCTAGATACCTAAGGTCAAAATCGTCGCCGTTAAAAGTTACAACAAATGGGTAGCTCCACAAAACATCAAATACGGCCTTGATAAGCTCATTTTCAGAGTTGAAATATTCAATTTCCACTTCGGCTGGTAAGCGTTCTGCTCCTTCTCGTATACCTTCACGTTTTAAAATTAAAGTTTTCTTTAATCCATCAGAACTGCACAAGGACACACATACAATGGGGTAAGCGGCTTCCCGTGGATCTGGCATTCTCGTCGGGATTGGCGAATAAACTTCTATGTCCATGGCGACGTATCTGAACTTAGGTGCAGGATACTCCAGAAGTCTTGCCCAATGCTCTATATATTCAAGCTCTTCGGCGTCAGCCTCCTTAAACATCAGTTTTATTTTTTTAACCATGGCTTCGGCTGCTTCAATTTTCTTAGGAATTAGATTGCCTTCTTTAACTTCGTAGATCATCCCGGGCAAAAGTTTACGGTCGTAAATGTAGGATTGGTAATATTTTATCTTAGCCTCCCAAACCTTTACTTCTGTCGAAGTTGCTGGTGTTTCAGAAATTTTTGAGAAATCTTCTGGAATGATGTCTCTTATGCACCCCTTTGGACGACCACCAATAGCCAAAGGGTCCTTTGCTATAATCTTTGTAACGGTGATGTTTTTATCTTGCAAAGGGTCATATTTTTCGGCTAGTTCAAAACCTTCGAAGCCAGGATGTTTGATAAGGCGGTCAATTTTTTCCAAATCATAAGGTGAGAGGTTTGTTAAACAGTAAGGCTTATGTCCACTCCTATCATACCAGAAGTAGATTCGCCCTGAAGAAGGTTCGTAAAGTTTTATTACCGCCTTACCTGCCTCCCCATCATATGTGGCTGAAACGAAATATGAAGGAGGCAAATTGTTTGGGGCTACAGGAGGAAACAATTGCTCTCCGCGTTCTTTGCCATGGGCTTCTGTTAAAGGCAAAGCCTCTGCTTTAGCCGTTTCCGTTTTCACTTCTTGAAACGTGTAGAATTCGTCGAGCCGTTTCTGCGCCATCTCTATCTTTAACCTAAGCTTAAATATGTAAGCAGCCTAGACTAAAATTTTACTAGACTAATAATGGTGAGTGAGAGGTTTGCTTAGGGAAGCATGGACTGTTGCCATTGAGGCCCTTAGCTGGATGGAAAAACAAAAGATCAGTGAACGACTGGCATTGGCCAGAACCTCAAAACAACTTGGTTTAGAGGATGCTGACGTTTTACGCTACGCCCACAGGCTATTATGCGAAACTGTCAGGCGTCGCAACTTTATTGACAGATTTATAAATAATGTTCTGAAACCTAGATCCATTAGCGAATTTACTTTTGGCGTTCAGTCTTTTCTAAGGCTTTATGTCTACCAAACAAGGGTTGCGAAAAACTGGGAAGCGGTTGACTTTGACGAAGCAAAGGACATTACGAGGTTAGCCCGCTCCATTCTCGGGTGGGAAACGCTTCAAAAAGTGGAACCTTATTTGGGCTTGCTCTTAACCGATAAGCCTTCTTCCATTTACAAGGGCTTAAGCGATGAAGAAACTGTTAGCCTACTAACTTCTCATCCGACATGGTTTGTTAGGTATTGCTTCAAACTTTTCGGGAGAGTTGAAGCTTTGAAAATATTAGAGGCAAACTTGAAGACGCCTCCTACATACGTAAGGCTGAACACGCTTAAGGGTAAGGTTGACGATCTACTGGAAAGGCTTAATGCTGAGGGAATTAAAATTGAAAAGGTGAAGGAGTTAAAGTACGCTTACAGGGTTTTAAGCACCAAAAAACCGCTAACTCGAACGGAAAGCTTTAAGGAAGGTTTATTCTACATACAAGACAAGGCAAGCTGTTTCGCAGCTGAGGCTGCAAACCCAGAATCCGGCATTGTTGTGTTAGATATATGCGCTGCGCCTGGAGCGAAAACAACCTATCTAGCACAGCTAATGCAGAATTGCGGTTTGATTTATTCAATTGATTATTCTAGGAGGAGGATAAAAGTTTGGAAGGATGAAGTTGACCGTATGGGTGTAGAAATAGCTGAACCCATAATTGCTGATGCGTGCAACCCCTCACCTGTAGCCGGGGAGGCTGATATGGTTGTTTTAGATCCGCCCTGCACAAGCACAGGTGCCTTTGGCAGGGTCCCTTCTGCGAAGTGGAGGCTTACAGCTCGCTCTGTGGAGAAGATGGCTCAAATTCAGTGGCAAATGTTAGGAAACTATGCTGAAAAGGTTAAACCCGGCGGGACATTGATCTATTCAACATGCAGCATAACAGTTGAAGAGAACGAGATGGTTATAGAGCGCTTTCTAAGAGAGTTTCCAGAATTCAAACTCGCAGAGATAACACCGTCAGATTTAGGTTTCCCGGGTTTAAGGGGTTTAAATCATTGCAGAAGACTTTATCCGCACACCGACAATTGCAACGGTTTCTTCATAGCAAAACTCATGAAGCAAAGAAAAGATAATTAGCCGTTCCGGCGAGCGTTTTCGATATAGCATAAAATTTCAAAAATTATCTTTGCAGCGTTTATTGCTGAAACCCCATTGTCATAGTTTGGGGCAACTTCTACCAAGTCGAAGCATATAACCTTATTATCGATAATGCGCCCTAAAATGTCTAAAAGCATCTGTGTTTCGAGGCCGTCCGGCTCAGGGTTCTGAACCGCAGGCGCATAAGATGGGTCTAACACATCCATGTCCACAGATATATAAGTTTTCTCGTATTCACCCAATTTTTCCCACAGCTTCCGGGTTAAACTTTCACATCCCTCCCTCATAATTTGTTGCGCTGTGAAAAATTCTATACCGGCTTTATTTGCATATGTAAGCTCCTCTTTGCATACAGCCCTCGTGCCAACTTCAACTATCTTAACGGCTTTAAGCTCTTCGTTTATTCTTCGCATGAAGGTTGCATGGGATAGTTTTAACCCCATGAATTCATCTCTCAAATCCAAATGTGCGTCAAAACTTAATAAAGCAGATTTATGCCCTCCCATGCCGAGGCTTGACATTGCACCAAAAGTTATTGTATGCTCCCCGCCTAACAACACAGGAGTTTTACCCTTATCTAAAATTTCTTTAATCACAAGCCTTATCCTATTCATTGTTTCTTTAACATCCATAGAAACATGCAAATCGCCTAAATCATGTATTTTCAAGTCTTCAACATCTAGGCCGCTACGAAGACTATATGTTTCTATGTTCAAAGAGGCTTCTCTTATGGCGTTAGGTCCAAACCTAGCTCCAGTCCTGTAAGTGCTTGTCACATCGAAAGGAACCCCTAAAATCACGTAGTCTGCTTCTTCAAAAGGCTTCTGAAAACCGCTGAAGACGTTTGGCTGGGAAACAAAAAATTCAGAGTAAAACATTTTGCATCTTCACCCACCAATTGATACGCTCACTTCTTCCGCTTAACTTAAGCCTAAGAACCACTAAACTTTTTCGCCTACAATATTCAGCGCTTTAAATGACGGGCACTGCTGCAGGCCCTCTAATAAGGCAAAATTCGCTTTCAACCTCTTGTTATTTATTTGCAACATGACTATTTTAAAATTTGCTTAACGCCAAATTACCAATGTCGATTAAACAGCAAACAGCATAATTTATTAATGTTTCTTGCTTAATTCTATGAGTTAACTCTAAAGGCGACGCGAATGGGTTTAAAGGAGCGATTGAAGGGAAAGGAAGCTGGTTTTTTGGTAGCGGTTGCCTTTTACGCTGGGGCTGGAGTTGTTTTCTTAATTTTTTTGGCAAGCGATTTCGGGCTTATCCACATTTGTCTGATGGGAGTTTTAAGTTTAGCTACTTCCTATGGGCTTTTCAGAGAGAGAGTTTGGGCGCTTTGGAGCGCCTTGGTTTTATTTTTTATGGCGAACGCTTTTGCTTTTTCCATGCTTTATTACGCTATGGGGAAGAACACTCTGTTTGACTTGGCCGTATTCTTATATTTGGTTTTAACGTGGATTTTCACTGTTTACATTGCCTCGAAGAAGAGAAAGCTTAAGGGTTGAAACCTCGATCCTAATAAGGTTCTCTAAATAAATGAACTGTGATTTCCTCGTTTTCATCGATAAACTGTTGGTCTTCGGAGATTTCTATAAAGCCGTCTGCCCTTAAAAGTGTGGTAATTGCACCCGACAACCCAACAGTGGCAGGTTCTGCTGTTAGCTTTCCATCCTTATCTTTTTTCAGCTTAACGGTTATGAATGTACGTCTACCTTTGGCCGGGAACATTCTTTTTGAAGCTGTTGCTTTGACTTTTAAAGGCCTTTTTGGCTTTCTTCCAGCCATACGCTCAATCACAGGCTTTACTAGAATGTGGAAAATCAGTAAGGCTGATGTTGGGTGTCCTGGAAGAGCGAATATGGGTTTTCCATTTATTATGGCTACTGTTGTTGGTTTTCCCGGTTTTATGGCTATTCCACAGACAATCAAGCCTGGCTTCCCAATTTCACTTAAAGTTTTCGGAATGACGTCTTTTAGACCTACAGAAACTCCTCCTGAAGTTAAAACAGCATCTGCTGAAACTAAAGCTTTTTTTAACGCTTCCTTAACTTCAGCAGAATCGTCTTGGAATACTCCGAAGTGTATAGGCTCTCCTCCAGCCTCAAGAACTGCAGCGCTTAAACTGTAAGCGTTTATGTCGTAAATTTTAGCTGGAAGCAAAGTTTCTCCAGGCTCAGTTAATTCTGCTCCAGTTGACAAGACGGCCACTTTTGGAACTTTGTAAACCTTTACAGTTGCCATTCCAATCGCCGCTAGAGCTCCTATCTCCCTTGAACCCAGAACTCGACCTTTTCGAAGCACAGTTTCACCCTTTTTTATGTCCGACCCCATCTTCATGACATTCTCGCCTTGTACAACTGGATTATAGACATAGACTTCACCGTTTTTACATTCAGTGTATTCAGCCATAACCACAGCGTCTGCGCCCTCAGGCAATGGCGCCCCAGTCATTATTTCAAAAGCAGCTCCATGCGTCAACCTTGCGCTAGGCATTTCACCAACGCTAACTGCGCCGCTGAGTTTAAGCTTGACAGGTCTACCTTCTTCAGCATTGAAAGTGTCTTCGGCAATAACAGCATATCCATCAACGGTTGAACGAGTGAAAGGTGGAACGTCAAAGGCTGCCCTTACATCTTCGGATAGGACGCGTTTAAATGCCTTTAAAATGGGTATTTCTTCAAATCCTATAGGTTTAGGCTTAAAATGTTGAATTATAACATGCTTTGCCTCATCCAAAGTTAAAAGCTTTCTGAACATTTTATACCACTTCTAAGGTGTCGAAAAGGCACACTTGGACTTTTTCACCCTTTTCTAAACCTTCACGGTTTTCAGGGACAACAACGTAACCGTTAGCCTTAGTCAAGGTGGAGATGATTCCGGAGCCTCTAGAGCTTATAGGTTCAGCCAAAAACTCCCCATCGCAGTGATAAGCTCTAACACGGACGAAGGTTTTCCTTCCAAGAGCTGTTGCGACCCTGCGCGTCAATTTTGCCATCACGACAGTTCTAGTTTCATGGGATACGCCTAACATTTTAAGGATTAATGGCCTTGCAAAAACCTCAAACCCGAAGAAAGCCGCAACAGGATTCCCTGAAAGAATTACAATAGGCTTTCCATGAACAACTGCCAAACTTGTGGGCATGGCTGGACGCATCGCCACGCCATGAACCACGATGCCAGGATTTCCAATTTTGTTTACGGCTTGGGGAACCAAGTCTAACTCTCCTACACTTGTCCCACCGGTTGTTATCAACATGTCCACTTTTTCAAGTTCAGGTTTAATTTTCCATGAAATCTCTTCAACATCATCTCTTGCGATGCCCAAATCAAGAGGTTCTGCGCCCAATTCGCGGCATAATCCAGAAATAATAAGCCTATTAACCTCAAAAACTTGGCCGTAACGCAGAGTTTCTCCAACTTCGACAAGCTCGTTTCCAGTAGCTAAAATTGCCACTATAGGCTTCTTGACAACCTTGACCCTGCATTTTCCTAGGGAAGCTAATAAACCTATATGTTGAGGCTTTAGACGGGTTCCAGCTTTTACGGCAACCTCGCCCTTCCTAAGGTCTTCACCCTTTTTTGAAACATTCTCTCCAGGAGCAATTGCCGTCCAAACTTCAACGGCGTTTTCAAGTCTTTTAACATTTTCAAGCATTAAAACTGAGTCTGCTCCCTTCGGAATGGGCATTCCAGTCCAAATCTGTTTTGCTTCTCCTTTCCCAAGCTCATCCTTCTCAATTACTTTTAAGGTTTTAGGATTAACGGTTGATGCGCCCAATGTATCTTCTGCTTTAACGGCATAACCGTCAACAGCTGACTTATCAAACCTTGGGAGATCATCTTCTGCAATAATATCTTCTGCTAAAACCCTCTCATATGCATTTCTTATAGAAACCAGCTCTGAGCTTAAAGGTTTAATTTCCATTTTACTGAAAAATAAATGCAAAGCTTCTTCAACTGACACGAGTTTTCGGAAGCCTTTCAGCCGAGCCAAACACGCACCTACAAAGAGCAAGGAGGCAACGTAAAAAAAGTTATCGCATAGACTGCTCCATAATTTAAGTTTTAAACTCTCTTAGCAGGATTTCTCGCATCTTTAATGCGTCAACGTCTAGCGCTGGGCTTTCACTTATGAAAACTGGAGCCAACTTGAATTCAGCTATAACCTTTGCAAGCATGGCAAAGTCGGGTCCATAGCCAGGCTCCTCTATTGTATGGTGACACTTCTCACCTTTATCGGTAAATTCAACCTTTGTGAAATGGCAGTGCATGTTTCTAACGGCTTCTGCTCCAAGCCTCTCCTCAATCTTAATTATTACTTTTCGAAAGTCCTCAACGGTCTTGAAGAGTCCACGATCCCTTGCGTGTAAATGCGCCCAGTCTATAACTGGCTGTGTCTGTTCAACTTGTTCGCATAAAGCTAAAATTTCGTCTAAGCTACCAAACTGGGATGGTTTACCCATCGTTTCTGGACCAAGTCTAACATTTCTAATTTCCAAATTATTTAGCATATCAATAACATCCTTCAAAGCTTGAAGGCATATGCTGAAGACTTCCTTAGGCGTTTTCCGGCCATAGAAGCCTGGATGAAACACAACTATCTGTGATTTCATCCACTGAGATGCTGTAGCACAGGCTAGCAGGCGGTTTTTGCTTGCATCAACAGTTTCTTTATCTCCGCATAGGTTTATGAAATAAGAGCCGTGGAGGCTTATTTTAACATCGTTTTCTTCGGCTTTCAAACCTAGCTTTTCAGCCTCTTCTATTTTAATTTGTGGCTTAACGCCCCAGCGGACAGCTTGATATTCAAATGCGTCAAGCCCCTCTTCACGCAGAAGCCATGGAACATCTGACAATGAAGCTTTTTGAGCTCTAAACGAGGGAGGGATGCCTGCCGGGCCAAATCTGGGACGGCTAGTCACAGTTAGCGCCTCCAAACTTTTTTAAACCCTATAGGACGATGCCCCCTCTTTGTGATAGCTCCGTAAAGTAGAACAGAAAATGCGGAAATCCAAACTGCAACGTTTTGAATTACCAAGTATTTGCCAGCAGGGGAGAGTTCAACGATAGGCTCGATTAGACTTCCTACACTTTGAATAACATTTCTGAAAGCTGGAGCAAAATTTAAAATTGCATTGTTAAATGCTGAGCAAAACCATCCCATAGTTGAGGTGCCTACCTTCTTAACAAATCCTAGTATTGAAGGGTTATGAACGTAAAAGTCTGAAAGTGCCTGGTAAATCACCTTTGGATGGGCCAAAATGGAAGCAATTAAGGTTAGCGCTGAAAAGATGAGCAGAATTAGGAAGGCGCTTTTTATTGTTGCCTTTGCAAAGCTTACCCTACGCGAAAAGAGGGCAATACTTCTAGACTTTAACAATCTGAGTTTCATTTTACTCAAAAACGCTTTTGCAGAAAATTCTAATCTTGATTTAATTCTGCTTCCCTCACGTGTTTCTCTTCCAGCTTTCTTAATGAGCTTACCTTTTTCTATAATGGGCTTCTGAGGCTTCATCGCTACATACTTTGTTAAACAAATCCAGCTCGATGTTAGGGCTATAATGGCTGCCGCTGGAACAAGATGGAAGAACGGGCTTAAAGTTAATGTTGCAGTCCAGTCAGTTCCGGGAAATTTAAAGATCCATTGGACAGGGCTTTCCTCTTTAACCCCCAGCTTCATTGCATACAAAATTATCAGATATTCAATCAGTACCGCCGCTATAATGAAAAGAATTATTGCCGTTAAGCCTTTTAAAGAAGACCATCGTAGCACAAAGCGTCTGGAGTTATGGTTTGACAATGGCCCCACCGTGCACATCAAATTTTGAGGAGCTCATCAAATGATATTAGGAAACAGGCTAAAAAATATGACTGTTTTCAACATCTTGCAAAAATGCTATATTGTTTGCAGTGGAAACTCATGACTGCACTTTGGGCATTTAGCATATCCACACTGAACAGTTGATGGACACCCTGAACATGCAAAAGCCCTGCCATATGAGATGTCGAATGTGAAGCCGCAATTAGGGCACTTTAATATCCTCTTACTTTTAGAGCTCAACATTTTCCACCCCTTCAAATCAACATTGCAGCAGCACTTAAAAGTTTTCTTTCAAAATGCCCATAGCGTCTTGGAAATTTCTCAGCGAGAAACATTTTAGGCTTTAAATGTCTATAAAAACTCCTATGATTATATATGGCTAAACTTTAAAACAAACTTGGATAGCAAAAGGATGATAAAATGAAAGTATGTTGAGAAACTGAAAACTGTATGATATTTCAAGATAAAGACTGGTTTACTTGTATCTTTCCCTTCGTTTTTGCCGCTTCTTTTTCTGACGCCGCATCCTTTTCTTTTTCCATTTGGCTCGTATTTCGCTACACTCTCCATTTTGCAGTTACTCTATTGTTGCATGTCTTCGCCTTAAGTCTTCTTCTGTCCTTCCCATACGCTGCATCAATTCAACTATCAATCCATCTAGGAAAACCATGCAGTTGTTTTCAAATATGCTTCCCAAGGGTGTCAGAGGCTCCCTTTCGCCCATAAGCTGTCTGGCCAAATAATCCTCTTCTTTAGGCCATCCAGCTTTTGTCCTTCCCTTAATAGTTACAGCCAAATCAGCAAGCCGCCCCAAGGGTGACTCGGGAAAAGATGTTATGGCGATAACTGTGGCGCCTATTTCTTTCGCAGCTGCTCCAGCCGTCAAGACTATTTTTGTGGCTCCTGTTCCTGAAATAGCTATTAGGAGGTCTCCTTTCTCTGCAGCTGGCGTTATGGTTTCGCCTAGAAAATATACGTTAAAGCCTAGGTTCATGAGGCGAAGGGCGAAAGCCCTCCCCACGAATCCACTTCTTCCCATGCCTACCACAAAAATCTTTTTGTTTTTCGCCTCAATTAGAAGCTGTATTAATCTTTCAACCTCATTGGGGTTGAGTCCATCTATAGCTTCCTTTATCCCTGAAATAATTTCCTCAGCCGCCGCTCTCAACCATCTCAATTTTTCCAGCTCCGCGAGACCCATTAAGCCAGTGTTTATGTTAAAAATCTTGCGGTTAATAAAATCTTAACGTTATATCCTCCAAACTAGGTATCTTAATGTAAAACCTCACAGAGACGGCTGCGGCTAAAATCATTAAAATAATGATTATCAGGAAGAAATCCCATTTGCTCAGCTGTAAACTGTAAAGGTTTGTGCGTTTACTTGTAGCTCCCCAAGCACGGGATTCCATTGCCTCAGCAAGCTCTAGGCTTCTCCGAATTGCACTTACTATCAAAGGTATCAGAATTGGAATGTAATTTCTAATTCTTTTTAAGAAGCTGCCCTTTTCAAGCTCTAACCCTCTAGCCTTCTGGGCATCCATTATTGTTTGGGCCTCTTCAGCCAGAACTGGAACAAAACGCACTGCTGTAGTAAAGGCAAAACAAAACTCGTATGGTACGTGGGTCTGCTCCAGAGCTAAGCCTAGATGATCAGGCGAGGTTGTGAGGAAGAAAATTGAAAAGGATTCTACAAGTACAAGGAACCTTAAGGTCATTGCTGAGGCGTACTCTATTGAAGAGACAGAAACTTTGTATCCGCCATTTATAAAGGAGTAAATGAAATTTGTAAGGAATATTAATGAAGCTAGAAAACCTGCGCCTTTCATGGCGCCCAGCCATTCTCTTTTAACCCTTGCAAGAAGAACTAGGGGAACCTGTAATAAGAAGAGCACAGCTAATGGAATTAGCTCCCAGTAAAGTATTGCAGTAACGAAGATAACGCATGAGTAGACGAATTTTATACGCGGGTCTAAATTGTGGATTGGAGAATTAACTCTTCTGAAACGGAAGCCTTCGAAAACGCTCATTTCCGACTCTCCTTAAGGACGTTTAGAAGAAGTTTTTTTGCTTCGTAAACATCTATAACATTCTTTGGGAAGTTGAGATCGGAGAGTAATAGGAATATTTGGGTTATTTGGGGAGGAACTATTGACGCTTGGATTAGGATTTCCAAGTTTGTAAGCACCTCAGGCGCTTCTCCATCTCCGATTATTTTCCCGCCCCGCATCAGTACTACCCTAGGCTTACATTCAGCCACAAACTCCACATCGTGAGTTACTATTACAATTGTTTTCCCTTGAGATTTCATTTGCAAAATGAATTGGCGGAGCTTATCTTTCTGTTGGTAGTCCTGCCCAATTGTAGGCTCGTCTAAAATTAGTATTTCTGGATTCCAAGCCAAAACAGAGGCAAGCGCCACACGTTTCCTTTCACCTCCGCTAAGCATGAAAGGAGATGTTTTTCTATAATGCGCTAAGCCTAGAAGGTTTAGGGCCCATGTTACCCGCCTCTTTATAACTTTTTCTTTAAACCCGAAGTTTCTGAGGGCGAAGGCTACTTCATCCTCAACCGTCTCGCTGAAAAGCTGATGATCCGGATTTTGGAAAACAAAGCCAACCTTCCTCGCCAACGTCGCAACGCTTACCTTTGTGGTTTCAACTCCGTCAACGAACACCTTACCACGTGTAGGCTTGAGAAGCCCATTGAAATGTTTGACAAGAGTTGTTTTCCCAGCCCCGTTTTCTCCCATTATAGCTACAAATTCTCCATCCGATATTTTCAGCGAAACCCCTTTCAAGGCTTCTACACCATTTGGATAAGTGAAGTGCACGTTTTGGACTTCAATCATGGGCCTTCAAAACACCCCTTATTTTTTCGGCCATATCCTCTGAACATAGAGGGACGCTTTCACCCAGTTTTATTCCATCTGCTTGAAGCATTTTGTAAAGAAGCGTTGCCTTTGGAATCCCAACACCTATTAGGCGTGCTTCATCAGACCCTAAAATTTCATGAGGTTCTCCATCCAAAACAACCTTTCCATCAT
This sequence comes from Candidatus Bathyarchaeota archaeon, assembly GCA_037440545.1. Lineage (GTDB taxonomy): Archaea > Thermoproteota > Bathyarchaeia > Bathyarchaeales > Bathycorpusculaceae > JAVZIQ01. Next base: position 6,421 of record JBBITX010000022.1, on the reverse strand, counting down.
CCATTATTATAATGTGGTCCGCATACTTGGCTGTCAAGTCAAGCCTATGCTCGACCAAAATTATGGTTATACCAAGCTTCTTGTTAAGTTCATATATAACTTCAAAAATATTTTTGGCTCCCAAAGGATCAAGGAAAGAGGTTGGCTCATCTAAGACTATTATTTTAGGCTTCATGGCTAAAACAGCAGCTATTGCAACACGTTGTTGCTGACCTCCTGAAAGCTCATGTGGGGCGCGTTCTCTCAGATCATAAATACCTGTAAGCTTCATGGCCCAATCCACTCTGCTCCGCATTTCCTCCCTTGGTACGCCTAAGTTTTCTAGTCCAAACGCCACGTCTTTCTCGACTGAAAGGGCGAAAAGCTGGTTTTCAGGGTTTTGAAAAACTAAGCCTACATGGGTTGAAAGTTCATGTGTTGGATGCTCTGTAACCTTCAGCCCAGCAACGGTTATTTCGCCCTTCAAATCGCCCTGATAAAAGTGGGGTATTAAACCGTTAAAACATCTGCATAGGGTTGTTTTTCCACACCCACTTGGACCGGTTATCAGGGTAAATTCGCCTTCCTCTATTTTTATAGAGACTTCTTTAATTGAAGGCTTTGTAGCGCCTGGATATGTGTATGTTAAGTTTTCTGTTCGTATCACTGGCATTTCTTTTTAATCCCGGGCCAGTTTAATTAGGAAATCTCATTTAAGAGTAGCTACTTAATTTTTTGTCTGAAGTATCTTTTCCCTTAAAAGCTTAAAACACCTCTTCAACCCAACCTCCATGTCGCCAAAGCCATTAACGCCTGCGGACGTGGAGTGCCCCCCACCCATACCTTTAAGGTATTCGCCTAATGGCTTAGCTATGTCTCTCCCTAAATGTATTCCAGTTTTCTCGTTAAATTCTCTAGCGCAGCGCAGGCTTATCTCAAGGCTTTCGTTTCGCTGTCCAGCCACAGCTGCAAAATGAGCTCCCAAGTCGATAATAGCCCTCGCAGCTGAAGCTTGATAGGCACTGACGTGGGATAAAGCTACAATCCACTCGCCAACCTTGAATAGTTTAGCTCTTTTACATGCTTTCAACCTTGCCACCCTCTCAGAATAGTCCATGGGTAGGGATAGTAAAGCTAATGTTTCCTGAGCGTTTAACCCTGTTTCTATGAGTTCTGCTATTGTTTTAAGAGTTGCTGAAGTGGCAAGTACGAAGTGGCGTGTGTCGAAGGCTATGCCTAGGAACAGAGCTTTAGCCTCAGCCTCCTCTACTTGCATTTTGGTTTCCTTGTAAAAATTGTACACAATTTCGCATGTAGATGAGGCACTTTCATCTGTTATGCAGACCCTGGCCATTTTCTCTGTTTCCGGGTGGGCTGCATGATGATCAATGACTATTATGGGCGCTTTTGAGGCCTTCACTCTTTCAGCCAGACTTCCCAGTTGCTGAATAGTATTAGTGTCGAGAAGTACAATTATATCAGCATTATCAATGCTGGGCTTATTTTCAACAATTATAGGCAAATGATGTAGGATGTGCTTTGAGAGGCGGCTTACTCCCTGAGCTACACCTATCTCCACATTCGCTTCCGGTTTATAACGTTTCATCAAGTTTGATAAGGCATAGGCTGAACATATAGCGTCTGGATCTGCGTTATGATGGCATAACAAAACAATGCGCTTAGCATTCAGTTCACCTATTATTTCAGCTATTTTTGAGAATGACATTTCAGCTCCCTCATGTATTTTTCAGCTTTTGCAAAGGCTTCTTTTACCGCTTCATCCGCAAGCTTTTGAACATTGAAGTTTCGCATGAGCGGAGATAACTCCAACTCCACTTCAACCGTCAAAGTTACAGGATATTCAAGTGAGGTTTCGACAGTTATGTTTAGGGTTTCGACGCGTTTCTGCGGAACGCGCGTTAAAATGTACTCTCTGGCAGCTTCTTCTGCAAGACTGCAGACAGTCTCCATTTGTTCTTCTGTTAGCCCTTGCAAACCCATTTCTTCCAAGTTTCCACCTAAATTAGCCTTAAATGCTAACTGAAACTTTTAAGGCTGGGAACCTGAGATGGGAGCCAAATCCTGCTGAAGCTTCGCCTGAAGTTCTTTCATTTGGCTTCTTAGGCGTTCTTCTTGTTTGCCCAAAACAGAGGCACGCATGTTCAAAAGCTCTTTTCTCTCGTTAAGGTCCACAGTAACTTTTGCCTTTTCTGTTTTCACAAGGAGCGAACCTACAGACTTATAAATTACAGCTTCATCTGCTGTCTTCTGCAACTCAGCCAAAGCCTGCTCAACCTCGGTGAGTTCAATTTCAACTTGTTGCTTCTGAGCTAAAACTGACTGCAAAGTCTGCTGCAGCTGCTGAAACCTCAGGAGGCGCTCTTGAACTTGGGGTGGAAGTTTAGCTAATTCCTCGCTCAAATTCATCCATCCATCTGCACAGCTTTACACTTAATCCCTTAATTAAACATTTTCCAAAGTAAAAGGAAAACTGTAAGAGAATATCTTCCGTCAACAGTCAAGTAGTAGTCGATGTACATCCAGCTATATTAAGAAAGAACGATTTTTCCACTTATTGTAGTAACTTTTCTTAAACCCCAAAATTCATATAAGTAGGAGCGTGCTTACAACAGTTAATTTTAAAGGTGTAAGCTTACAAAAATAAACTGCTACTTGAGAGGTGAAAAAGTTGGTGAAAGTCGACGGATACGAAGTGGTTGAGGGGCTATATTATTCAAAGGATTTTGAATGGTTAAAAATTGAAGGGGATAAAGTCCGCGTCGGCATTACAGACTACGCACAGAAACAGCTCAGAGAAATTGTTTACGCTGAGCTTCCAAGCTCTGGGACTACTACAAAACAAAATGAACCCTACGGAACCGTGGAATCCGTTAAAGCCGTGTCAGACTTAATAGCCCCAATAAGCGGAACAGTAGAGGAAGTAAATGAAGAAGTCCAATCAAAGCCTGAGCTTTTAAACGAAGATCCTTATGGAAATGGTTGGCTCTTAGTGATTAGACCTACAAATCTTCAGGATGAGCTCAAAAACCTAATGGACTTCAACCAAGCAGTTGAATGGCATAAAAGCCTAATAAAAGAAGGGAAATAGCGCTTGCCTAAACGCATAGTGATAATTGGGGCACATGCCGCTGGAGTTGACGCAGCCTCAGCAGCCCGGAAAACAGATCGAACAGCAGAGATAACCCTCATAACAGAAGAGAAGCACGCAGGCTACTCCCGATGTGGCTTACCATTCGTGATAGGTGGACACATACCAAGCTTTAACAACCTAATAGTCTTTCAACCCAGCTATTTCCAAATGATGAAGCTAAAACTACTAACTGAAACAAAGGTGACAAAAATAGACACAGGCAGAAAAGTTGTTGAAACGGTGAGCAAAGGCGATAAAAAAGAAATTCCATACGACAGCCTAATAATCGCCTCAGGAGCATCAGCCTTTACACCTCCCATAAAAGGCAGAGAGAAAAAGGGGATACTTCCGCTTAGAACGATTGAGGATGGGGAAAAAATAGATCAAGCCATAAGAGAAGGCGCGAAAACAGCTGTTGTTATGGGTGCTGGTTTAATAGGCTTGGAGACTGCGGTAGCCCTCCAAGAAAGAGGTTTGAAAGTAACCGTTGTTGAAATGCTTCCCCAAGTATTACCTGCAATGCTGGACTCAGACATAGCCAAAACTGTTCAGGAAACATTTGAACAGAAGGGAGTAAGAATCTTAACAGGTAAGCCTGTTGAAGAATTCTTAGGGGAAGACAATGTTACGGGAATAATGGCTGGAGGGGAACAAATAAACGCAGATCTATTTGTAAGCGCATTCGGCGTTAGAGCTAACACCCAAATCGCAACAGAGGCTGGAATAGCTTTAGGCGAAACAAGGGCTGTGAAAACGAATGCGAAGATGGAGACAAACGTAAAGGATGTTTACGCTGTGGGCGATTGCGCAGAATCTACACATATAGTAACACAGAAACCAGTTCTCCAGCAGCTTGGCACAGTAGCTGTTAGACAAGGAAAGGTTGCTGGAATAAACGCCGCTGGAGGTTATGCACTTTTCACAGGCGTTCTAGGATCCGCGGTGACGCAGCTTTATGATATACAGGTAGGTGTTACAGGCTTAACAGAGACGGCAGCCAAGAGAGCTGGAATTGAAACAGTTTCAGGGTCTATATCTTCAAAAACTAGGGCAGATTATTATCCTGGGGCCATGCCTATAAAAGTTAAGCTTGTCGTTGAGAAGGAATCTCAACGCTTGGTCGGCGGCCAAATATTAGGCGGCGAAGAAGTAACCCAACGTATAAATGCTTTATCCTTTGCAATACAAAAACAGATGACGATACGTGAGCTGGCAAAGGCAGACACTGCGTATGCTCCACCTTTAAGTGAAACATGGGAGCCCATGGTTCTGGCTGCAGAAATGATTCTGATGAAACTTCGCTAAACACCTCACATTTTTTTAAATTTCAGTCGGAAAATTAATTAGGAAAAACAGTTCCAAATAATACTGCAACTCTAAGCGATGGTGATTTAAATGGCGATAAAAGTAGCCATAAACGGTTTTGGAAGAATTGGAAGACTTCTATACAGAGCAGCAATAGAAAGAAATGCTAACATTGACTTCTTAGCGATAAACGACGTGACAGACGCTAAGACACTTGCCCACCTTTTAAAATATGATTCCGTACATGGAAGGTTTAACGCAGACGTTCAAGTGAAAGATAACAACATCATAGTGAACGGAAAAGAACTTAAGGTTTTAACTCAAAAGGACCCTGCTCTGCTTCCATGGAAAGAATTAGATGTATACTTGGCTGTAGAATCTACAGGGCTTTTCACAAAGAGAGAGGATGCCGCAAAACACTTGCAGGCTGGAGCTAAAAAAGTTCTGATATCAGCGCCGGCGGAAAACCCTGACATAACAATAGTTCTAGGCGTAAATCATGATAAATACGACCATGAAAATCACAACATACTTTCAAACGCTTCTTGCACAACAAACTGTGTCATACCCTGCGTAAAAGTTTTACATGAAAACTTCGGGATAAAATCAGCGCTTATGACAACTGCCCATGCATACACAAACGACCAGAGAATCATGGACCTCGTTCACAGGGACCTCCGGAGGGCTAGGGCGGGTGCAGTGAACATTATTCCCACAACCACAGGGGCTGCTAGAGCGTCAGCCCTAGTTTTCCCAGAACTTAAGGGCAAAATTGACGGCATAGCACTGCGCGTTCCCGTACCAAACGTTTCAATAGTTGACTTAACAGCAGTTCTGGAAAAGAATGTAACGAAAGAGGAGGTTAACGCTGCCTTTAAGAAGGCTGCAGAAGGACCATTAAAAGGTATATTAGAGTATACAGAAGACCCTATAGTTTCAACCGATGTTAACCATACGTCCTACTCCGCCATAGTTGACGGCCTCTCAACAATGGTTGTAGCTGGAAATCTCGTTAAAGTTCTAGCATGGTACGACAACGAATGGGGCTTCTCCTGCAGAATGGTTGAACTTATAGAGCTTATAGGGAAGAAGGCGGGCTTCTAGCAGGAACATATAAACTTAAAAAACAGTTTCCCCTATTTTTTCTTCTACATCGAGAGGAATGAGTATGGTAAAGTATTTAACGTTAGATAGTGTTGACGTGAAAAATAAAACTGTGCTTGTAAGAGTGGACTTCAACTCTCCAGTAGACCCTGAAACAAAAAAGGTTCTTGACGATACAAGAATAAGAGCCCATGGAGAAACAACAATAAAAGAGCTTGTGGAAAAGGGAGCTAAAGTGGTTGTGCTAGCCCACCAAGGAAGGAGAGGCGACCCTGACTTTATACCCCTAAAACAACATGCAGAACTCCTAAGCAAAGTTATTGGAAAGCCTGTTAAATATGTAGACGACGTCTTCGGCGAGAAGGCTAAAAACGCAATAAAAGAGCTGAAAAGCGGGGAAATACTTGTCCTGGAGAACGTTAGAAACTTCGCCGGTGAAACAAAAGAAGGAACCCCTGAAGATCACGCCAAAACCGATCTCGTTAAAGAGCTCGCGCCCCTAGCAGACTTATTTGTCAATGATGCCTTCGCAGCAGCCCATAGAGCACACGTTTCAATGGTGGGATTCACATCTGTTCTTCCGAGCTATGCGGGACGCATAATGGAAAGGGAGTTGAAATCCCTTAGCAGGGTGCTTGAAAACCCTGAGAAGCCATGCGTATATGTTTTAGGGGGAGCAAAAGCCGACGACTCTCTTGAAATCTCTAAGTATGTATTGGAAAACAATATAGCGGATTATGTGCTTACAGGCGGCGTCGTAGGCCACGTGTTCCTGGTAGCAAAGGGCGTGGATTTAGGCAAGCCCAACATGAAGTTCTTAGAAGAGAAAAAACTTTTGGATCTTGTACCTGGCATAAAAGAGCTTATGCAGAAGTATCCAGA
>JBBITX010000021.1:0-21131 GCA_037440545.1 Candidatus Bathyarchaeota archaeon | reverse complement strand
AAGACTGAACTCAACTATTGTCCCCCTCCAGCCCTCCCTGTTTAAGAAGAGCTTCCTATCTAGAATTATCGGCCTGTTTTTTTGAATGTCCATCATTATTTTATACATGTAAATCTTAGCTGTTCCAGTGCTTGAAACCACGGTGGCAGGCTGATGGGTGGTTATTTGTCCATATAGTATAGCCATTTTTCCTCCCAACCCGAAAGTTCCCCTCTGCTGTTTTAACTTGTATTTTGAGCCGAAGAGAACCTGCCCAAAGGCTGAAGGCACATGCCTCGGAGGAACCCCAGTTCCATTGTCCTCCACTCTTAACTTGTAGATTTGAGTTTCCTTGCTTGCCTCTCCCTCAAACGAGAGCCTAACATAGATCTCCGGCGGCGTCTTAATGCTTTCAGCGGCATCCAAAGAGTTTTCCACAAGCTCCCTTATTGCCGCAAATATAGCCCTCGTAGGATTAGTGAAGCCGGCTATGTCGCGGTTACGATAGAAGAAGTCTGAAGCACTTATCTCTTCAAAGGTTACTTGTGCCACCTAGCTCCACCGGCAACCCAGCGAAATGTCACTTCTACGTATACACGGCTAGCTCTTTAATTTAACTCTGCCAATAGCAGGAATTATCCTTTAAGTCAAGGGTTCTAAGCCTATAAACTTGCCCGTTACCTTTACATTAAGCATTTCAAATAGAACATTTCCACATCGCTTTTTTGCCATAAAAACCTAATTCGAGTATCAAATGAGTAAATCAAGCAGCATTAAACTTTAGTACGCAAATAATAATATTCCCCTATTTCCTTTTGAATTTTGTCAAGTTTTGAGCCTTCCTTGTTAACCCTAGGCCTCTTTGTAATGGGATCTCTTCTAAAGGTCACACCCATTTCCCTTAGAAAAGCATTCATGCCATCCCTCAGAGTCGTCGGTGGATTCGCTAAACCTCTTTTTCCAGGTTCCCCTGTGAAAATCATTAAGCGGTCTGCAATGAAGTCCTGTGCGACAACGTCATGCTCAACAACAAATGCTGTTACATTACGTGTCTCAACCACCCTTCTTATAGTCCTCGCCATGTTCAGCCTTTCCTCAACGTCCAAGTAGGCGCTTGGCTCATCAAGGAGGTAAAGCTCAGCTTTCTTTGAAAGGCAAGCTGCTATCGCAACTTTTTGAAGCTCACCCCCACTTAGATCCGCTACATTTCTGTCCAAAATCTGATCTATGCCTAATGGTTGGAGGATTTCAGCTTTATACCAGCTTGAAGTGAATTCTTCTTTTGCTATACTCGTTAAAAGCGCTCTGACGGTGCCTTGATACTCAGCTGAAATATACTGAGGTTTATAGCTGACCTCCAACTCTTTAAATTCTCTCCCACTGTCTGTTTTCTCTATTCCTGCCAAAATCTTAACGAATGTAGTTTTTCCAATGCCGTTTGGGCCTAAAATCCCCACGATTTCCCCTCTTTTTATCTCACCAGGACTTGCTATAAGCTTAAAACCTTCATAGGTTTTCTCAATTCCATCCCATTTAAGCAAAGTTTCGCCCATGCTGAAGCTTACAGTTGGAGGTTTTTCATGGAAGGCTATTTCTTCTTTTCTGAATCTTACGTTTTCATCTGGAATGTAGCCCTGAATGTAAATGTTTATTCCTGTTCGTACACCGTGGACGTGGGAAACTATCCCGTAGACTCCGGCTTCTCCGTAAAAAATGCATATTTGGTCAGATAGGTAGTCTATTATCGCCAGATCATGTTCGGCTACAACAATGGCCTTTTCATCTTTCCTCAAAGTTCTAATAGCTTTTGCAACCTCAAGCCTCTGTTTTACATCTAGGTAGCTTGAAGGCTCGTCGAATAAGTAGACGTCCGCCTCTCTACATATTGTGGCGGCTACGGCTACTCTTTGAAGTTCTCCTCCGCTTAAGGCCTCTAAAGGCCTAGTCCAGAGGTTTTTAAGTTCAAGTTTTTCAGCCACATTTCCAAGCACGCCCCGTTCGTCTACTTTTTCTAATAGTTCTCCTACCATGCCAGACACCGCTTTAGGAATCTTATCCACGTATTGCGGTTTATGCACAACCTTAATCTTACCTTGGCTCATTCTGCTGAAATAATCCTGCAAAACTGAGCCTCTGAAGTATTTCATTATTTCATCCCAACTTGGAGGGTTCTCATATCTTCCAAGGTTCGGTTTGATTTCTCCTGCGAGAACCTTTAAGGTTGTGGTTTTGCCTATCCCGTTTTTTCCCAGTAATCCTAAAACAATGCCTTTAGATGGTGTGGGCAGTCTGTAAAGCTTAAATGAATTTGCTGAGAAACGATGGCTGCATTCCTTTTCCAACTCGTCTGGAAGGTTAACTATTGAAATTGCATTAAAGGGACATTTTTTAACGCATATTCCACATCCTGAGCAGAGGGCTTCAACGATTAGTGGCCTTTCATCTTCAAATCTTATGGCTTCAACTCTGCTACGCACCATTGGACAAAAACGGTGACACGTCCTATTGCAACGTTTGGGTTTGCACTTATCCACATCTAGAACGGCGACTCTTGTCATAACCTATCAACAACAGGTAAGCTTTCTCGTATGATTATTAGCCTTAAAATAAGCTTGTAAAAAACTTTTCTCGTTAAAAAGAAGATATGTGAGCTTTTAAAGTTTTAAGTTCTCACCATTCCTCTTCTTCCCACTCTTCTTCCTCTTCCCAGTCCTCTTCCCACTCTTCTTCCTCTTCTTCTATACGCATTCCTTTTCACCTCCTTTTAAGGCCCTTAGCTAAGGGAGAGCATACTAACGTTATATTAAACATTTTTATTCGACAATGGTCGAGAATGAAAGTTAGGGAAGGCTTCTCCTTTTAAAAGTTTACTTCAGAATTTTTGCCGTTAATGAGGCTACAGGCTTACGGGTTTCTGAAGTAATGTAAGCCCAGCAAAGGTTAGCTGAATTATGCGCTGCCCCTATTTCACCTTTCCTGTTTATTGCTATTAAACCTATGGAGTTATATGCCCCGGCAAACCTTTCATTTACAATTCTGACAGCGTCTTCAACAGCATTTTGGGGTGATCTTCCACTTTCCATAAAATTACATACCGTTTTTGCCAGAACGAGTTTTATGGCGATTTCGCCGACCCCTGTGGCGGAACAGGCTCCGCTTGCATTATCTGCATATGTGCCGCATCCTATCAAAGGCGAGTCACCTATTCGCCCTGGAAACTTTAATGGGAAGCCTCCTGTCGAAGTGGCAGCTGCAACATTCCCATCTTTGTCCAAGGCGACAGCCCCTACAGTTTCCAATTCGAATATGTCTGGGTAACATTTTATCAGTTTAGAAAGCCTGGGGAGTTCAAATTTTCCTTCCAATAGGGCTCGCTTTTGATCCCCATAATATTTCAAGCGAAGCTCTGTCAAGGGATTTCGTCTCTCCAGATTAAAAATTCTTGCAAGCTTTTCGGCTCCTTCGCCAGCGACAAATACGTGGTCTGTTTTCTCCATAACAATTTTAGCTAAGCGAATGGGATTTTTAATGTCTTTAAGAAGCCCTACAGCGCCAGCCTGCATTGTTTTACCCTCCATAACTGATGCCTCCATTTCTACACGCCCTTCTATGTTTAACGCCGATCCGAAGCCAGCATTAAACACTCCTTCATCCTCCATCATGGCCACAGCTTCTACAACAGCGTCGACAGCGCCTCCGCCCCTGTTTAAAATGTCATACCCAGTTTCTGCGGCTTTTATAACTCCTTGTAATCCATGCTGGCTACGCTCCGCTTGCCAAGTGCCAGCTCCCCCGTGAACCACAATCACAATCTTCCTTTTTTCCAAACTTAATCCCCGACGCCACGGAAATTTGAATAATCATTATTTAATTTAAGGCTTGTTTAGGATAAAAATAGATAAATCTTTGTTTTTAACTATCCTTTTAGGGATGATGTAAGGCGACGGCTAGGAGCTTGTGAAAGCTGTGAAAAAGCCAACTAACCTGCACTGACCGAAAATATTCCAATTGCCACTCCCATCTTATAAAACATTAAATCTGATTGAAACATAATTTAGTATGTTAAGGTAGAGGTGTAGGCTTACGCTTAGAAACTTTAACCTATTAGCTACAACTTTCCGTGGAAGGGAAGATGAAGCTTGCTCTGAATTGTGGTATTTACTTAAGGAGGTAGATGATCCGAATCCAGTAGTTGAAAAGACAGGAGTTGCAGGTTTGATTGCCGCTAAAACCACTTTAAACCCTTTTGAAGTCATTATGAAGCTTCGCTTAATTCTCCGCGATCGTCCATATGAATTTCGCTATACGCTGCGAATACTACCGGTGGAAAAAGTTGTCCGCACAGAAATTAGTGAAATTAAACGAGCAGCTGAAGAGTTAAGCTCAAAAATTGGCGAGAATGAAACCTTCCGCGTTACGGTGGAGAAACGTTTTACAAAAACTTCAACAAGGGAAATCATTGAGGCGGCAGCTTCGAGAATAGAAAGGAAAGTTAACTTGAATAACCCCGACAAGATTCTCCTAATTGAAGTGGTAGGCGGTTTAACTGGCATATCTGTTATAAAATCAGAAGACGTTCTTTCCATAGTGAAGGAAAAATGATTTAAATTAGCGTTGGACTGCCAATAACGCTACGCGCTCAAGAACAAGCTTTATTATGGCCTCCTCCAGCCCGCTTTTACCCATGACTGCTTCAAGCTCAGATTCTGAAATATCGAAAACGCTGCGTATCGCCTTAATTTTTTCAACAGAAAGTTCAAGAATACTATCGTCACGTCTTCCTCCAATTATCTTAGCAATTTTTGAAAATGCAAATTCTGTTCTATAAGCGTCGTCGTTAATAATCACTGCAGCTATTTTAGAAGTGGCTGGTTTAATTCCAAGAATCTCAACAGCCTTTCGGATTTGACGCTGTGTAGAAGCATAGAGCAGCACCTCAACAGCCAAGCTTTTTGAAATGTTATAGCCGTTTTTAAAGGCGTTTAAAGCGTTCAAAACTGCAAAATAAAGGTGCTGCCATGTAGCTATAAGTTCTGCATTTGCAAACATAACCTCAACAGGGCCTACTTCAGATTTTACAGTTTTTAAAAATTCTTCAACTTCTAATATTTTCGCTCCCTTGAACCCTGCAATCAGAACATGTTTCCCAAACTCTTCCAGACGCTTTAACAAGCCTTTTCCTCTTGAAGTTCCTTTAAAAACCTATTAACAAGTGTTTCGGATATACCCGATCTGACCAGCTTTTCTATAGCCTTTTCCAAAGGCATGTTTTTCTCTTTGCATTTTTTAACAATTTTCTTAACAGTCTCCTTTACCTCCCATGGAAAAACTATCCAGCAGCTTGTTTCCTTAGCATAGTAATCTGGGGTTATTATGCTCCATGGCTTATAATATACAGTGGCAATTCTAACCTCGGTAGATCCCTCCTTTTCTAAGTGTCTTTTTATAAGTTCTAAGCTTTTTCCCGTGTCTGCAACTTCATCGACAACTAATACCTTTTTGTCCAAAACCGTGGTTGACACAGGCTGTGTTAAAGTTGGCTCCCCTTTTGTTTCAGCTACGCCTAAATAAAATTCAACCTTAACATTTGCCAGGTTTGGATTGTCTAGAAGGTCAGAGAGAACCCTAGCTGGAGGCCATCCGCCACGTGAAACCCCTACAATTACATCTGGGCGAAAATTGTCTTTTCTAATCTTATCAGCTATAGATAACAGCATTTTATATATTTGGTTCCATGTAGGTACCTCAAACTCAATTTGATTCAAATTCTTTCCTCTTTCAAAGATAGGTAGATGGTTGTATTGAAAAATTTTAACTTTTCCAGCAAGGTTTTCGATGGCTACTCGATTTCAAAAGCATTGTTTATTTTATGGGTTAATTTTAGGCGGAGAAAATAGATAATTTTGGCGAAAAATAAAAGGGGTTATTATTCAAATTCTGATTCCGGTTCTTTTGGTTTTTCTTTCTCTTTCTCTTTTTCAATGCCTTTTGCAGCAATTACGTCGTCAATTTTCAGAATCATGTTGGCAGCTTCGGTTGCTGACTTAATGACTTGAAGTTTTACTCGAAGCGGTTCAACAACATTTAACTCGAGCATGTCTCTAATTTTACCGGAAAATACATCGACACCGTATGAGGGTGTTGCCGCACTTTCATGTTTCGCTCTTAAGGCCACCATTATATCCACTGGGTCTAATCCAGCGTTCTCCGCGAGCGTCAGCGGTATGGATTCAACAGCCTCAGCGAAAGCTTCTATGGCTAGCTGTTCCCGACCTCCAACTTTTACAGAGTAGTCTCTCAACTGTTTCGCCACCTCTGCTTCTGGAGCTCCTCCGCCGGGCACTATTTTTTCGTCTTCAATGGCGTTTCTGACAACGCTTAAAGCGTCATGTAACGAGCGTTCTGCTTCATCAACCACGTGTTCAGTTCCACCTCGCACAACTATTGTTACAGCCTTTGGATTTTTGCATTCTCTTATGTAGACTAGTTTATCATCGCCTATCTTAACTTCTTCAACTAGTCTTGCCTCGCCTAGGACTTCAGGCGTTAAGTCCTTCACGCTGGCGATGATTTTGCCTCCTGTGGCTCTAGCGAGTTTTTCCATGTCGCTGCTGCTGATGTTTTTAACAGCTAGAATTCCCTTCTTCGCAAGGAAATGTAGGGCAACATCGTCTATTCCCTTTTCGCATAATACAACGTTAGCGCCGACCTCAGCGATTTTGTCAACCATTTCTTTAAGCATACGTTCTTCCTCGTCGAGGAAGAGCTTCATCTGCTCTGGACTTTCAATGTTTATTTTTGCGTCAAACTCCGTCTTCTCAATCTCTAACTTCGCATTCAACAGTGCAATTTTGGCGTTTTGAACCACCTTAGGCATCTGTGGATGTGCAACTTCCTTGTCAATAACCATGCCTTTCACTAGTTCAGTTTCTTCAAGGCTTTTGCCGTGTTTCTTTAAAATTTTGATTAAGTCGATGTCAGCTTTAAGTTTGCCGTCCTTTTCTTCTGCCACCTGCCTCACTGCCTCTACTGCCAGTTTTGCGAAGTGTTCCTTCGCAGCCGCCACGCCTTTGCTTCCCATGGAGGTTATGGCGACATCCATTAACTTCTTATCGTCTTTAATGCTTACAGGAATGGCCATGTCCCGTAAGATTTCCATTGCTTTTTCGCTTGCCTTTTTGAAGCCTTCAATTATTATTGTTGGGTGAATGTTCTGATCCAGCAACTCCTCTGCTTTGGAAAGAAGTTCTCCTGTTAGAACAGCAGCGGTTGTTGTGCCGTCTCCCACTTCATTATCTTGAGCTTTCGCCACTTCAACAAGCATTTTTGCAGCTGGGTGCTGAACATCAAGTTCCTTTAATATTGTGGCTCCATCGTTTGTTATTGTAACGTCTCCAAAACTGCTTACAAGCATTTTGTCCATTCCTTTAGGTCCAAGGGTGGTTCTTACGATTTCAGCTATTATTTTCGCTGCTGTTATGTTGTTTCTTTGAGCCTCTTTTCCAGCAGTCCTACCTGTTCCTTCCTTCAACACCAGAACCGGGACCGTTCCCGAGGGTACGGCTGCCATTCACCATCACCCCCTACATTTTACACTTAACTAGTTTAAGAGAGACGTAAAACAACGAAAAATCACTTCTATATAAACTTTTCTCAAGGCAATGTTTAAACCCTAACGATATTGTACCCAGAAGCCTTTCTAAGTCTATTCATAACAGCCAAACCCAGACCTCTCGCAGGCACTCCCTCAGAGATTATAACGTCAACACCCTCAAGGTCGAACTCCCGAAGAAGCCTAAACAGGTTATTGGCAACAACAGCTAAATTGTCTCTGCTGCCAAAACATTTCACAACATCTGCCTTATAAACACCCACCGATTCAGAAGCGGCTAAAACCCCGATTTTACACCCAACTTTTTTAAGAGAACCCGCAAGCTCCATTATCTTAGCAGCGACCAATGAAGGTTCGCCTTCAACAACTATTAGTTCTGCCTTTGGTGCGTAGTGTTTATGTTTCATCCCTGGAGAACGCGCCCTATTAACAGGCAGTTCTTCTTGTGCAATGGCAACTGGATGCAGTGTTACCTTCCCTAAAACTTCACTTAAAGCCTCATATGTTAATCCGCCCGGGCGGAGAATTTGCGGCGGGTCAACAGTTAAATCTAAAACTGTAGATTCAACCCCTATACTAGTTGGCCCAGCATCTAAAATTACATCTATCCTTCCATTCAAATCTTCTAACACATGTTGAGCTGTTGTTGGGCTAGGTCTACCAGCGAGATTTGCGCTTGGGGCCGCTATAGGGCAGCCGCTTTCCTTAATCAACTTTAAGGCTACAGGGTGGTTCGGCATTCTAATGGCTATAGTGTCAAGATGGGCTACGGTAACTTCTGGAACGATATTGGAACGATAAAAAATCAGTGTTAAAGGTCCAGGCCAAAACTTTTTCATCAGAATTTTAGCTCTTTCTGGAACCTCTTTAGCCAACTTATAAACATCTTCCAAATCTCCAACATGTACTATGGGAGGGTTGTCAAGCGGTCTCATTTTTGCTTCAAAAAGGGCTAAAACTGCTTCAGTGTTTAGTGCATCAGCCCCAAGGCCATAAACTGTTTCTGTGGGAAACGAAACCAACCTGCCCTCCTGTATAAAACGGGCAGCCAGACGGATTTTTCTCATATCTGGCCGACGTGGACTAACTTTTAACACCAAAGTTTTCTTCATTAGACTTAACGCCGCGTGTAAATTTAACAATAAAATTGAAAGATAAAAAGTGAATGGACAAATTTGATGGAAAAATCACCTTCTAATGTATACATTCAAAGGTTTATGCATAAGTTAAAGATGAACTTCTCTTTTGTTTCTAAGCCTAAAATAACTTTAAAGCACAAACTGAATATGCGTGCTATTTATTGAGCAGTTTATGGCTAATCTCGTCAACTTTTTTGCTTAAAGGGATATTTGCTTTTTCAAATTTTACTTTTGGCTTTGAAAGCGGTTTAGTGGCATCTAAACCCATTTTAGTTGTGAGCCCAGTTTCCTGATCGGCAGAAGAGTCTAGGGTTGAGCCTCGGACATTTTGTATTATCAATAAATCTTCGCCAGCTTGGAACCTTGTGGCAATTGCCCATTCAACTTCAGATATATTAAATGCATCGATGTCGGAATCTACTACCACTGCATGTTTTAAACTTGGATGAGCTGAAAACGCAGCCAATAAAGCATTTTTTGCATCGCCGTCCATCTGTTTTTCAATGGAAATTACGGCGTGCAACCATCCGCAGCCCCCTACAGTGAGGTTTACTGCGTAAACTCTGGGCACAACCCTTGAAACAGCATCGTATATTGCAGCTTCGAAGGGCATGCCCATTAGAAGTTTATGTTCAGAGCTAGATGGTAAAAGCGCTTGGTATATGTAGTCTTCTCGGCGCATGACGTGAACAATTTCCACCACGGGCTGTTTTCTCTCAATGTCATAAGTTCCAGTTATGTCGACGAAGGGTCCTTCAACAACCTCCCTAGATGAAGATATTCTTCCTTCAAAGACAAGTTCTGCATCAGCTGGGGCATAAGCATCTACATATTCACATTTAATCAACTTGAGATTATTGTTTAATAAAGTATTTGCCACTTCAAACTCGCTTATTCCGAATGGGACGGGCGAGGAAGCCGACAACATTACAGCTGGATGAACACCTATGGAAATTGCCACATCTAAGTCTTTTCCAGCTTCCTTTGCCATCTGCCAAATTTTATAGAGATGGCGAGGAACTAAACGAATTGCAAGATGCTTTTTATCTAAAACTTGGAGTCTATGAATTGAAACATTCTCAAATTTTCCGTCGATGCTTTTGGCATAAATAACAGCTGATGTGATGTAGGGGCCTGCATCTTTTTCAAAATGCTTTAGAACAGGAATATCAAGCAGATTTGGCTTTTCCTCTACTTCCTTAACAGCTCCATCGTCTTCAACCTTTGGCTTTTTAGGGTGACGCCAAGCCTCAAGAAGCCTCTGATAGAACCCTTCCTTTTCAACTCCTAAAGCTGAATACACTCTCTTTCTTTTCCCACAAACGTTAGCAACTACTTTTTTTCTTGTTTCCTTTATATTTTCGAAGAAGAGTATGGGTCCATCACTTTCAAAATTTTTGATTATATGTGCTATCTCGAAAATCTTGGAAACCTCATCTTTTATGTGTAATGTTTCGCCTTTATTTTCCATTTCCTCTAAAAAACATCTAAGGCTCATGTTAAGCTTCCCTCGTCTTCAGGCTTTATGGGAATAACCCTTTCAATAAGCTTCTTGAAAATTGACTGTGCCTGCAACTCGTTTATAGTTTCAAGATATATGGAAACAAGGGCAATTTTCCGCATTTTTGAAGCCAAATACTCAGCGAACATGCGGGCTGAGATAGCGTTTTTGTCTCCTAAGAGTATTGAGGATGAAGGCAAACCAGGCGTGCTGGGAGGTTTTGGCACTGCAACGGCTAGTGTTCCAAGTCTATCTTCTCTTTCGCTTAAAAGTATTAAGCAAGAGTTTTTCGTCTCAAGATACACTGCAAGAAAATGCACATCTTGCTCAATTATTTCGTCTTTAATAACTTTAGCGCGCTCCATGGCATGCTCTCCAGTCTCATTTATAAGTTCATGAATTCACTTATAAATTCACTATTTATTATCTTAATAGGCGAGCATTAGATGGTTCATGAAAGGGAAGAAGAAATTTTAAAGATTTTAGAGGCGAATTTTAATTTGCCAAGGTGGATTTTCGCAGAACGCAATCCCTTTGAAACATTAATTATGACGATAATCTCCCAGAACACCACCGACAGAAACGCAGAGAGAGCCTACGAAAACCTTTCAAAAAAGTTTCCAATAACACCTGAGGCTTTTTTGAAAGCTAAAACATCCGACCTTGAGAACTGTCTGAAAACAGCTGGGCTTTATCGGGCCAAGGCTGCAACATTAAAGAAAATTTCAAAGATAATAATTGAAAAATTTGATGGCGAATTGAAACGTTTGTTTTCTTTGCCATTGGAGGAAGCTAGGGAAACTTTGATGCAGCTTCCAGGAGTTGGACCTAAAACAGCTGACGTTGTTTTACTCTTCTGCGCTAAAAAACCAACTTTACCTGTGGACACACATGTAAATCGCGTGTCTAAAAGGCTTGGATTAGCGCCTGCTAATGGAAATTATGAAGATGTCCGGAGGTCTCTTCAAGTAAAATATAAGCCTGAAGATTACCTGAAACTTCACATTCTCCTCATTTTGCTTGGCAGAAAATACTGCAAGGCGAGAAATCCAAAATGCCTATCTTGTCCGTTGAACCATTTATGTACTTCAAGTAAGACCTGAACCAAATTTTAATGCGTCATTGTTTCGTCTAATAGCACTGGGCTTATCTCTCTGAAATTTTTGTCAAGCTTAACTTTTCCTACGACCAGAGTTGATATTCCACCTTTCGCAGGAGTGTATATTTTCATGATTTTTCTGTCATAATCAATTTCTTTCAGGATGCCTAGGCCTAGGAAGTGGTCTTCATTGTTATAGAGAGCTGTGAGAAATCCCTCTTCAAAACCCTTCCATATGACAGAGATTTTTTTCCCAAGAACTTCTTCCAACTTCATAATCTTCTCTGAGCTTATCCGCTTATCTTTGTCGACCACAATTAAAATTTTATCTTGCAACTCTGCAAGGTGAATGGTTTTTGTCCCGAGAATACTGTATATTTCACTTTCCAGTTTTGGATTTTTGAAGCCTTTACCTAGGCCAACAAACTCTTCATCTTCAATTTTAAGCCAGCCAACCGGTATAGACTGAACTCTTCCATTTTTCAAGTATTTTATATATCCCAGCTCTCTTAGGCTTCGGCGCTTCTCTCTACTTCTCTGTTTTATGGCTGGGGAAGGATCGATAAAAAGTTTTTTAAATTCTTCAAGTTTAGATAGAATTGGTTTAAGCTTTTCCGCCTGCTGGATGCATAAAATTGTATGAGGAACAATTTTATTTACTAATTGAACTTTATATTTTAATGCATCATCTCCCTCAACCCACCCGTCAGTGTTAACAACGACGAAGTCTGGATGGAAATTTAAAACTTCATCGATAAGTCTTTTTAGGCCAAAAACAGCCTTTTCAGCTGCTTTGCTGGGAGATGTTGCACCCACAAAGAAAGCATTTTCAGCCCTGAGGTTGAAAAGATCAGTTATGGGTTTAGATGCAAAGGCGTAGGAGATGGTGCATGGAGGACCAATATCAGATTGTCCTAGATCTCCATCTAAAATAGCTACTCTCTTCATTTTTTTCAGAAGCTTGTTGACTAGATAGGTGCAGAAGCTTGTTTTTCCAGAGTCTGCAGCTCCTAAGACTAGGGCTATTACAGGTTTCGCATGGAGGCGTAGTAGTTCGTCGCAGGCGTTATCCCAAGAAGATGGAATTGTTTTGCCCTCAAACTCTTCAATACATGCGTTTTCGCCTAAAGAGACGCTGAAAGTGGCTGTTTCCTCCACCGTAAACGGCATTCTTTTTCCATCTCTTACCACAACTTTATCTTCGCTTTTAAGCGTAAAACCGAAAACCTCGGCTTGGCCTGAAATAAGGGTAACTGAAGCTGGGCCGTCGACTAAAAGGGTTTTCCCACTTTTAAGGGTTACATTCACCGCCTTTCCCTCTAGCGAATCTCTGACCATTCCTTCGCGCAATTCTTATGGCTGAAACAATATCCCTTAAACCCCTTCTATGCTTTGACCCGCTTATGTACCTATCTGTTCCAGCTTCGCTGACGCTCTCCAAAACAATGTCCAAGGGCAGTGCCTTATCTAAAGCTTTCAGAAGCATTTCCTTATAAGTTGGAATTCCATTTCCAACCTTCACTATGACTGAAGAGGCTTTAACACCCTCAAGGCTTTTTATGATGTATTGAATCTTTTCTAACGCTTCTTTGATGCCGAAACAATTTTCAGTTTTTATAACTTTTCCATCAGCTAAAACAGCTAAGCCTAATACTTCCCCAGGATCCACTCCAATCACAATTTTCTCATATGAGCTTTTTCCTTCAACATGCTGTAAAGCTTGATTTATTAAAGCCTGCGGATCTGTTCCCTCTTTATATATTAAGACGTTTTCGTGATCTATAAGGCGGCGCTCTTCTTCAGTTGTTATCACCAGTTTTATCTCTAAGGGAATAGGTTCGTATGGTGTTAGGCTGAGGAAGGGCAGATTCATTTTTTTCATTTCGCTTACAAGTAAGTAGTAGGCTTTACCTGAAACTGTTGCGACTGCTATTTTGGCTTTCATTTAGTTTATCTATCACCATTTAGGCTTTCATGCAACAAATTATTATTTTTCGCTGTTTATATTCATTGATGTGTGTGGCTTTGCTGCTGAAAATCCCTACAAACTGCAAGATCGACGAGGTGTTGGAGGGCGGTTTCTCCCAAGGTGAGATAAGCCTTATCTACGGTGAGGCAGAGACGGCGAAAACAACTTTGGCCATGCAATGCGCTGTAAACTGTGCTAGGCTTGGATATAAGACTCTCTTTGTTGACTGTGATGGCACATTTTCCCCGAGAAGGTTGGCTCAGATAGCATCTAAAGACTTTGATAAAGCTAGAGAGCTTATAATTCTCGCAAGGCCTAAGGACTTTAAAGAGCAAGCCATAGTGATAGATCAAATAATAAGTCATATTTCGAAGAGTTTTTGCCTAATTATTCTTGACACCTTCACAAGCTTATACCGAATGGAAATTTCCGAAAAACCTGAAAAAGCCTTTGAACTAAACCGTGAGTTGAATAGACAGATGGCGTGGTTAGCACAATTTGCAAAAACACAGAAAATCGCAGTTATTGTCACTAGTCAAGTGAGAAGCGTCTTCGATGAAGCTTTTTGGGAAGTGGAGCCTGTGGCCACAAGGGTATTGAAATTTTGGTCCAACGTGATAGTCGCCCTGAAACCCACTGAGAACTCCAAAGTGATAAGGGTGGTTTTAATGAAAAGAGGCGAAGTTAACAGACCATTCCTATGCCACTTGAAAATAGAGGAAGATGGATTACATGATTTTACGCCCTAATTAAAGGTTTAAAGGAATACGGGATGATGCAGCAAATTATTGAGGCGCTAAAATTCATATTCCCAGCATACTGTGCAAACGCTGTACCTGTGCTCGCTGGCGGGGGGTTGCCGCTGGACTTTGGAAAAAAGTTTCTTGATGGAGAACCAATTTTTGGAAAAAACAAAACCTTTAAAGGGTTCTTCTTCGGACTTGCTGTCGGAACATTTGTAGGCTTTATAGAAGCTATGCTGTTCGGTTATAGCAGCCTGCAGGGATTTGTGTTATCTCTTGGAGCGTTAACGGGAGATTTAGCAGGAGCATTCTTTAAAAGGAGACTTAAAATTAAACCTGGAGACCTGCTTCCCCTAGTTGACCAAGTAGATTTCATAGTTGGAGCACTCCTTTTTTCCTTGCTAATCCATCCGTATTATATGAAGCTTGAGCTTGTTCTCTTAGTTTTTATTATTACTATTCCTCTGCATGTCTTAACAAACTATGCAGCATATAAAATAGGATTGAAAAAAAGCCCGTGGTAAACTATACGCCTTTCCAGTAATGCAGCAGCGCCTCTATAGATATATATGCTATTATTAGGAGGGCTGCCCCAACTAGAAACATCATATATGCTTGTCTTGGTTTGTATGCATATTTTGTGCTCTGGTATATTATCAATACTCCTGCAGTTCCCATCACAAAGAGAGACATAGCAATTATGCTGTCTGAAACGAACTGCTCTGACAATTGGGGGTAGACGAAAAGGAAACGTCCACCATAGTAAATCGCTGGGTATGGCTTCACTATCAAACTATATAATCCACCTCCGAAAAGGAAAACGGCGATAGCCATAAAGATGACCGCGAGTACAATACTGGAAGGTTTAGCCGTTGAAAACTTTCTACCAAACCTCTGTAACGAATATGACAAAGATGAAAAGGTTCTCCTAACTTTGCGCGACATTTCTGTCCTCTCCACATTTCATCAAATGTTCTGCGACCTCTTTAGCCCATTCGCCAGTCAATGGATTTCTCACAATCTCATTTAAATATTCTTTCCAGGAAATTTCTAAAGCTTTTTTCCAAACATCATACTTTTTCAAAATGCTTAAGTAGGCCCTAGCGTGAAGCTCACAGTAGCCTTTTTTGAAAGCTTCTCTATTACATATTTCGCACTTCAGGTTTCTTCCTCTCCTCTTTCAGCGGGCATTGAGGGTTAAAGCATAAATTCCATGGGCGTCTCCCGCTCAATCTAATCTGGATAGTAGGCCAACCGCATCCACGGCAAACTTTCCCAAGAGGTCTAACAGTTCCCCTCTGCGGGATTGGATAAGAAGCTTTACACTTGTTGTTGAAGAAGTTTGAGCATCCTATAAAACGTTTACCAGTTCTTCTAGAATATAAAATCATGAGATTGCCTGACCCGCAGGCAGGACATAAACCTACAGTTCTCTCCTCCATCCTAGCCCTTTTAACAGCGAGGCTCAGCTGTTCACCTATAATTTTTTCCCTGTTTTTCAACTCCTCTATAACTGGCTTCAATATTTCAATTGCATCTGAAAGGACGTTTTCCCGCTTCTCCATGTTAGACTGTATCTTATCCATTCTCTCTTCAAGGTTACGAGTCAAAGCTACTGAAACAATTGATGGGCAATACTTTTTGAGGATCTCTAGAACTTCAAAGCCTAGATCTGTAACAACCATCCTCTCGCCGCGGACATACCTCCTATCATATAGAGTCTGAATTATGTCAGCCCTTGTTGCTTTTGTCCCTATACCGGCCTCCTCCATTCTTTTAAGGAGGCTGCCAGGATTATAACGTGGCGGTGGCCTAGTGAACTTCTCCTCCAAGATTACATCTTTAACAGCAATTCTTTGTCCCTGCACTATTTGTGGCAGAATAACCTCCTCCGACCTCACGTAGGGTTCATAAAAGTGGAGCCACCCCTCCTTTAGGGTTTGTCTCCCCCTCAGGAAGAATTTATGTACGTTAATGTTTATGCAAACTCTAACGCTTTGCCTTATTGCAGGTTCGCCGAAAACAGCCATAAACCTTCTAGCAACTAAGTCCCAGATTCGCCTTTCAGGCTCCTCAAGAACTCTTTCAGGAAGGTTTCCAGTTGGGTAAATGGCGGGATGAGCTGGGTCTTCCCTCTTTCCCTCATTTGGCTTCAGCTCCCCCATGGCAAGAAGTTCACGGGTAAGCTTCCTATATTCGGAATTTCTGCCTAAGCCTCTAAGTATTTCTTCGTAATTTATTGCGGCTGGTAGTTTCTGGCTGCTAGTTCTCGGATAGGAGATTAAAGCATCCAAATAGAGACGTTGAGCTATGTCTAAAGTGCGTCGAGGAGTGTATCCGAATAGGCTGTATGCTTCACTTTGAAGCGAGCCTATGTCAAATGGTGTCGGCGGCATTTGCTGAAACCTTTTAACTTCTATATCCTTAACTACTCCTTCAAGCCCTTTACATTCTTTTAAAACAGTTTCGCCTTCCTTTTTAGTTTCTATTATTTCCTTTTCATACATGGCCTCAAAAACTCTTCCATCCAATTCCACGTCGGCTCTTAAAGTCCAGTATGGGGTTGGAACAAAACATTTTATTGCCTTTTCCCTAGCCACGAGAAATCTTAAGGTTGGTCCCTGAACCCTCCCTGTGCTTAAAGTGGCGTACTTTCCGCTCCAGTCTTTTGCAGCTATGGTTAAAGCTCTTGTAAGGTTTACACCATAAAGCCAATCCAATTCATGCCTTGTTTTTCCAGCTTCAATTAGAGCGAAATCCAGTCTTGGGAGGAGCCCATCATAGGATTTTTCCAGCTCCTCCTTGGTAAGTGTGGAGTACTTCATCCTCTTCGCTGAGCCCTCTTTACCGCCGCAAGCATATTTCAATATGCAGTAGCCTATTATGCTTCCTTCAATATCGTAGTCGCATGCATCAATGTATGTGTCCGCGCCTTCTGCAAGTTTGGAAATAGTTTCAAGCCATAGACGAGTTTTTCCTGATCCTCTCTCGGCTAAGTGGCGCGGCACCCAGCGGAAACTGAAAACTGGATAATAGTTTCTCCCCACTTTTTCCTCAGCAACAGTATACAAATGTCCTATCGCGGGAACAACAATTATGGGCTTATCTCTCTCAGCCAAATAGTAGGGTACACCATTATCTTCCATTTTTTTAGCTTTACCTTTCAAGTCAAGTGCTGAGGCTATTCTCTGGGCAGCGTCAGGCTTTTCCGTGATGATAAGCGTATACTTTTCCAAATATGAACACGACCAGTGCCCTAATTAGGAGAAAAACGTGCAAATAAGCCTTACACCTAAACAATGAAGTTTCCAAATTTTGTCACGGTTGATCAGCAAACAATAAATATGCCCATGCCTCCCACTTAACTGTTAAGGGGTTGATTAATTGCCTCAACGTGTAGTTTGCCATCAGTGCGGTAGCGTTTTATATGAGGGGGAAGAACTGAAACCCCCTGATGAAATTCTGCAAAAGAACGATGGAAAATGTCCGAACTGCGGCAGAAAGCTCGCGTTGATACCGATAAACGTTGAAGTCAAGCCCTTGAAATAGCTTTATGAAAACAAACCTACAAGAGGGGGAAGCGTGACATTGGATGTTAAAAGCAGAAAAGCCAAGCGCGTAAGTGCTCATTTTAAATTTTTAAACTACGCGGATATCATTACACGTGTAAAGACATAAACCTTTAACTAGTGGTGAGAAAAATAAAACAATTTAACATAAAAGAAGAGCTGTGGCATAATGAAGTTAAAAGGTAAAATAACTAGGGAGAAAGTAGTTAAAAGTCTTAAAACTTTTGGGAAACTTCGTCCCAAAGTGGATCATGCCTCGGCCATAACTTTATCCGCCTTAATTCTAATTCTCTTCATAGCGTTTGCCATACGCCTATTTCCAATAAGGTGGGAGATAGATCCATCATCTGGAAAGTCAAATATTTTACTTTCAGAGTTCGATCCATACTTTCAATATCGCTTCACAGAATACATTGTGAAAAACGGTTTCATATCATGGGCCTGGCCTACTCAGTGGATTGATCGTCAAAGGTGGTACCCGCATGGAATAAATGTCGCCACTTCAGGGTTTCCAGGCCTGCCATTAACAGCAGCTTTTCTATACAACATTGTTTCAGCTCTCGGCGTAAACATAGACCTTATGAGTTTCTGTGCGCTCCTACCCGCCATAATGGGGATGCTGGCATGCTTGGCCATCTACTTCTTGGGAAGGGAGATTGGGGATAGACCTGTTGGCTTGCTGGCCTCACTCTTTTTGGCTTTACATCCATCCTATATACAGCGTACTTCTGTAGGGTTCTTTGACGATGAAAATATAGGGATATTAGCCCTTATAGTATTTGCATTCCTGTTTCTAAGAGCCATTGAGGAGAATAGGCCGTTAAACTCTACAGTTAAGTATGCGCTTGGAGCAGGGGCCTTTTTGGGATACTTCTGTGCAGGATGGGGTGCTGCCTACTACCCTATAGGTGTTACTGTGCTCTTCACGGTAATACTAATAGTTGTAAAAAGATACACGCGACAAATATTATTGGCTTATAGCACCACATTTGGGTTTGGACTATTCTTGGCCGTTAACGTTCCTAAAATTTCTCTAAATTACCTGTTGACAAGCGCAATACTGCCAGTTGCCGGAGTCTTCGCCTTACTTTGTCTAGCTGAAATTTTCAAGGCTCTTAAAACGGCAAAGCTGAAAGCTATAACCCTCATAGTCTTTATAGCCTTAATCATAAGCGGCTTTGCTTTGCTTTGGCAGTTTGGCTACATGCAGGGCATAGCTGGAAAGTTTATTTCCGTCATCAACCCGCTCACTCGTGAGGCCTCACCGCTCATAGAGTCTGTGGCTGAGCATAGAATATCTGCTTGGGGTTCAATTTATTATGATCTTGGAATAGGAATCGTTTTCTTTATTGCAGGAGTTTTTTTCGCCTTTCAAAAACCAAATAACAAAAATCTGTTTCTTTTGGTTTTAGGCTTAACTTCACTTTACTTCGCATGTTCTATGGTTAGACTTTTCGTTCTGATCGCCCCAGCATTCAGCCTTTTAGCTTCGTTAGGGGTTTCTGGACTGGTTAAACCCTTCATAACTTTGCTGAAGGAAACGCCCAAAATAGGTGTTAAAAGGAAGTATGGTCTGCAACATGTGGGTAAAGAACTCAGCGGAGCCGCTATATTTCTCATATTTATCGTTTTAATGACGAACATGGCTTTTCCAATGCCGAAAGTGTATAGGCAAGTTTATGCTCCAACCACCATATCTTCAGGTAGCATGTCTATTATACCAAGCCAACCTGTCCAAGAATGGATAGACATGTTGAAGTGGACCGGAAACCATCTTACCTCTTCAACTGTTGTATGCAGTTGGTGGGATTATGGGTATTGGCTTACAATACTTGGAAATGTAACAACCCTCGCAGACAACGCAACAATAAATACCACTCAAATAGAGAACATTGGCTTCATATTCATGTCTAACGAGACGCAAGCAATAGAAATGCTTGAGCAGTACAATGCTTCATACATTCTTGTATATGTTACAATTGACAGAAATGGGAACTTAGCCAATTTAGGCGGTGATGAAGGAAAATGGATGTGGATGGCTAGCATCTCAGGAAAAGCACGAGATAGATTTGTAAATAGTGGTTTAATATCTAATGATGAAATGTGGAACGAAAAACTTGAAGATGTTAGAAAAATATTTGGCAATTACACCTTAGGACTGCATTGGACAGACACCAATGGGGATAATCAGGTTCAAAGCGATGAACTAATACCAGCGCCCAGAGGGCAAAATTCAACTATATATAAAATGATGGTTTATGCTATCGAACGCTGGAAACAGGAAAATGCTGGCGGATCAACGCCAACAACAACGCTTTCACACTTCTCAGAGGCTTACATCGCAGGTTTGAAAAATGATGGAAGTAAATACGGAGTCATTCCTCTCGTTTGCCTATACAAAGTCAACTACCCAAGCGATTAAGGATGAATATACGTGTTCCCTAAAGTTCCGGACTACCACAAGCCGAACAAACCCTTAATTCCAACAGGATTAGGCATAGTCTACGTGTTAACAAGCGCTGTATATCTGTTTCTCCTACACCTCCTCTGGGAGGGAAAAACCTCCCATGCCCTCACATTGGCAGTTTGCATTTTATTCGGAGGCTTTATGGGACTTCTTGATGACTGGATGGATCTGCGCTGGCGGTATAAGGCTTTCTTCCCGCTTATAGCAGCAATTCCCCTCATATCACTAGCCATAAAAATAGGGGTTCGCACTGCCATAACCATTCCAATTATAGGTACAATAGACTTCGGCGTTTACTACTATATTATCATCATACCATTGATAGTAACTATAACAACTAATGCGGTTAATCAGCTGGGTGGGTTAAATGGATTAGAAACCATTTGCCCAGCCATCATATTAATCGGACTTATGATTTTATCTGGAAACAATGCATTTCTGTTAACTTCGCCCTTAATAGTTTGGCTCGCCCTTGCCTTTTTCAACTTTCAAGGTAAAATTTTTGTGGGTAACACTGGGTCCTTTGCGATTGGAATCACCCTTGCAGCTTTTGCCATAATCTCAGACTTAAAGTGGAGTCTAATAATTTCAATCCTACCTTACATACTTAACTCTTCTCTCATCTTGCTGAACTATTTTCTTTTCCGAACTAAAGCAAACGTTTCTTTCGACGGAAAATGGCTTCATTCAGATCATAGAAGAAGTCTCATAACGCTTATAACATATAAACGTCATACAACCGAAAGGCAAGTGGTCCTTACAATCGCGTTATTGGTAGTTATCTCAACTTTTTTTGCAGTGGTGGCTCAATTGTCTCTTCTTTAAAGTTTAAAGCTCATAAGACAAACCCGTCTTTTTCATTCTTAAGACAAGTTTGTTAAATTAGCCTTAATAAAGAGTTATTGAAAAGCTTGAGATTTAAAAGATGATATTATAGCTATGGGATTACTTGAAAGGGTGCTAAGCGTCGTTTATAAAATCAGCCTAAAAAGTAAATGCGTTTAGCTAAATTAGCTGGAAAAACGCTTTTTAAAATTTGATGAATAAAATGGC
>JBBITX010000020.1:0-21243 GCA_037440545.1 Candidatus Bathyarchaeota archaeon | reverse complement strand
AGAAACATTTGTGAGAGCTGTGAGCTTTGTTGACGCTCCAGGACATGAGGCGTTAATGGCAACCATGCTTTCTGGAGCTGCAATTATGGATGGAGCCATCCTCGTTATAGCAGCAGATGAACCTTGTCCCCAACCGCAGACAAGGGAACATTTAGCTGCAGCTGAAATAATCGGGATAAAAAATATAGTCATTGTGCAGAACAAAATTGACATAGTAGACGTGGAGCGAGCGCGGAGGAATTATGAAGAGATAAAAAATTTTGTTAAAGGGACAATAGCTGAAAAAGCCCCCATAATACCTGTTTCTGCACAGCGAGCTGTGAATATAGATGCATTAATCCAAGCTATAGAGGAGTTTATACCTACACCAGAAAGAGACGAGTCTAAACCTTCACTTATGTATGTTGTCAGATCCTTCGACGTTAACAAGCCCGGCATCCCCATTGAAAAACTTGAAGGCGGAGTGATAGGCGGAACAATTTTGCAGGGCAAGTTCAGCGTTAAAGATGAAATAGAAATTCGTCCCGGAATAAGCGTAGAGGAAAACGGTAAAACCGTTTATAAACCCCTTCTAACCGAGATTGTAAGCTTACATGCCGGCGGAAAAAGCGTCAATGAAGCCCACTGCGGCGGACTTGTTGGAGTTGGAACCCTCCTCGACCCATCCCTTTCAAAGGCTGATGGACTGACAGGAAACCTTGTTGGAAAGACAGGGAAGCTACCACCCGTATTGACAGAGTTAACGTTAGAAACACACATTCTCGAGCGGGCCGTTGGAACAAAAGAGCTTGCCAAAGTTGAAAGCATAACTAAAAATGAAAATTTACTCCTACACGTAGGGGCTGCAATAACCCTTGGAAAGGTTTCACAAATAAGAGATGACACTGCAGAATTAACCTTAACAAGGCCTGTTTGCGCTTTAACTGGTTCAAGGGTTGCCATAAGCCGGAAGATTGGTGGGAGATGGAGGCTAATAGGCTACGGAATGATAAAGTGATTCATAAATGGCTAAACGCAACTCTAAAAAGGAGAGTTTACGGGTGATTTTAGATTCAAACGCCTTATTTGTTCCCCTTCGCTTCAGAATAGACATATTTGAGGAAATGAAAAAAATTTTAGGCGGATACTACGAACCAGTCTTACTTTCACCTGTAAAGCGGGAGATCGAGAAACTTTATGAAAAAGGCTCAGCTAAAACTCGGCGGGAGGCAGCTTTCGCCTTAAAGATGTCTGACAAGTGCAAGCTGGTTAAAGTAGATGAAACTTATAAAGGCTCATTAGACGATATTATAGTTCAGATAGCTCGTGATTGGAAATGCCCAGTTTTCACAAATGATAAGGAGCTTAGGAAGAGGCTAAGAGATATAAATGTGCCAGTTATTTATGTGAGGCAAAAAACACGCCTCGAAATTAACGGAGGATAACCTTTGTTCAAACTTGTCACAATGGAGGATACAATACGTATCCCTCCTGAAACTTTCGGCAACCCTTTAGACGCCGTAGGATACAAGCAGGTTAAAGAGAAGTATGAAGGAGTGGTTGACGAGGCTCTAGGCTACGTCATCGCAGTTACAGACGTTAAGGTAAGCCCTATTGGAAAAATAATCCCTGGAGATGGAGCCACATACCACAAGGTAACCTTCTCACTTTTAACATTTTACCCTCTATTACAGGAAGTTATTGAAGGCGAGGTTGTTGAAATCGCAGATTTTGGAGCCTTTGTACGTATCGGACCTGTTGACGCCTTACTCCATGTCTCCCAGCTAATGGATGATTTCATCTCCTACGATGAAAAACAAGGAGTCTTATTGGGGAAAGAGACAAACAGAAAGCTGGCGGCTGGTGATAGAGTTCGCGTTCGCGTCACAGCTGTCTCCTTAGGAAGGGTTGGAGGCACAGCTAAGATAGGTGTAACTGCAAGACAGCCTTTCCTCGGCAAGTTAGAATGGATAGAGGAGGATTTAAAGAAAACTGGTGAGGCTGAAAAGAAAAAAGTTGAGAAAGGCGAAAAAGAATGAGCGAGAAAGCATGCACTCTATGTCACACCATAACTTCAGGAAACATATGCCCCAAGTGTAAAGCGTCAACTTTAAGCGACGACTTCAGCGGAATGGTTATAATATTCGAGCCTGAAGGTTCAGCCATAGCTAAGGCTATGAAAGTGAAAGAAAAAGGCCGCTATGCCTTAAAGGTTAGATAAATGGGTGCCGCATATATTCTGACGGATAGGCTTCGAGCAAAACTCAAAAAGCCTTTAGGTGAGCTTATTCGAGGCACGCCAGAAGAAACAACCAAAAAGCTTAGAGATATAATATTAAGAGAGAAGCCTTCATGCATAGTTTCAGTTGGAGATTTTGTCTCTAAAAGCCTTATCGAACACAAAATTTACCCAGACATATCAATTGTAGACAACAAGGTCAAGCGTGAATATATAAAGCCCGTTCAGATTGATGCAGCATCAGAAATCTGCGTGAAAAACCCTCCAGGAACATTGACATACGAAGCCCTGAAAGCCGTTCAAGAGGCCTTCAAAGCAAACTGCAGAGTAAAGATAATAGTAGATGGAGAGGAAGATCTTTTTACGCTTGCCGCTGTTTTTTGTGCCCCTGAAAACATCCTAATAGTTTACGGACAACCAGATGAAGGCATAGTGGTTGTAAAAACCTCCGAACAAAATAAGGCTGAAGTGGCAAAAACATTGAAAGTTATGGAAAGAGCTGCGAAAGGCTAAATAAAGGGGAGAATGTAACAACTCAAACACTGCTGTGGTACTGATGGAGATAAAAATCCTTTCAATTAACGAAAACCCATTATTGAAGCGGAAAGAAGTAACTTTCCAAGTGGAACATGACCAAACAGGCAGTACACCGCCTAGACTTGAAGTGAAGAACGCTTTAGCAAAAATTTTGAAAAAAGATTTGAACCTTGTTTTCATCAGGAAAATTGAAACAAAAACTGGAACACGCAAAGCCCTAGGCATAGCAAACATTTACGACTCCCATGAGAATGCAAAGCTTATCGAACCTGAATACATCGTTAAAAGGAACACACCGTCCGAAAAAAAGGAGGAAGGAGGAAAGTAAATGTCTGAGAAAGGGTCATCAAAAGAGGAAAAGCCGAAACATGAAAAGAAAACTGAAAAGAAGAAGAAAGAGGAAAAAGGCGCCTTCGCCCTTTATAAACTGGATAAGGATAAAGTTTCCAGACTACGGCCAACCTGTGAACGCTGCGGACCTGGATATTTTATGGCTGACCACGGCGACAGATATGCTTGTGGACACTGCGGCTTTACACGATATAAACACACTTAAATCGCACAAATAAAATAATATTGTGAAGGAAAGATGATTAGGGTTAACGTTTCAATCACCAACGTTTCTGGAGAGCGTTTCTGGGACATTCGAAAACCAATTCCACCTGTCCAAATAAACACAAACTTAAACGTCGTAGAAGTGGAGAAGAAATCTGAAGAAATGCTTGAAGTACCATTCGTGTTAACGGTTAACTACAACCCCTCAGTAGCCCAAATAAGCCTAAAAGGAAAAGCCCATGTCACTGGCAGCAAAGACGAGATAACAAAGATATATACAGAATATAAAGAAAAGAAACCTCCACCTCAAGTTTTAATCCAGTCAATTTCAAATGTAGTATTTGTGGAAAGCGTAATATTGTCTAGAACTCTAAATATTCCTCCTCCAATACCATTGCCGCAAATCCCGCCGGTAAAAGAAGCCGCTGAAAAGAAACTTCCAGGAGTAGATTATACAGCCTAACTGTCATTTTACTTTTGGCACAACCACTTACATTTCTAACCACATCAATTTTGGGCCTATTCACCTTCCTAAAATGGTTACAACCCCATGGTTACTACGCCGCCGCAAGCAACAATGCGACAATGCAAATTTTCCCTAAAAACACGGATGTTTCAACAGCTTAAATCGCATTGTATTTACTGTATTTTGAAGATATTAAACGCTTATTTTAAGGGAACATACATTGAAGAGCGGGATGCTCCAATGCCTGGTGTCCCATGTTTTACAGGTTTGTTAGTTATTGCAAATTCTCCCAGATAATGCCCAATCATTTCCGGCTTTATTTCCACAGGGGAAAACTCTTTGCCGTTATGGACGAGAATTGTAAGTCCAACCATTTCCGGTAAAATTATCATATCCCTAGCGTGAGTTTTAATCGTCATGTTGCCCCCTTTCCGCATGACTTCCTTAGCTTTCCTTGCCTTTTCAAGGAGTATTCGCTGTTCTGAAGATAATCCCCTCTGCAGGCTTCGCCTCTGCCTTGAAGGCAGCAGGGTTATAAACTCATCCATTGACATGCTTTGCAGCTGTTCAACCGTGAATCCACGGTACGTGAATTCTTTAGGCATTTTCTTAACCTAATTCTTTTTTCGCTTTATATGCTATAAACTTTCCGGGCTATTTTCCAACTTTTTTCTTTTTTCGCCCAGTTCCTCTAGCCGCAATTAGTCCAACCTTCTTGCCCGGCGGGGCATGACGGGAAACAGTTGTGCCTTTCCTTGCGCTTCTCTTACTGCTACCGAAGGGGTGGACTGCCGCAACCATAGCTCTTCCCCTCGTCCTGGGATACTTGCGTCCCCTAGCCTTCATCAAATGAAACTTTGAGCCAGCCTTCAAGAAGGGCTTTTCAGTTCTGCCAGCGCCTGAAACAACCCCAATTGTAGCCCTGCAGTAGTCGCTTATGTATTTGGTTTTTCCAGATGGAAGCCTAATTAAGGTGCCCTGGGATGTATGGGCTACAACTGTTGCATAGCTGCCTGAAGACTTTGCAATTTTCCCTCCGTCTCCAGGTTTAAGTTCTATATTGCAAACCATTGTACCCTCCGGAATTTTGCCTACCGGAAGTATGTTTCCCACGTCCACAGAGGATTTTCCACCCATCTGAATTTGCTGACCCACATATACTCCTTCTGGCACCACAGTATAGCATTCTTCACCATCCTCAAAGCGCACTAATGCTAATGGCGCACCACGTCCAGGATCGTGGAGTATTTCCTCAATAACTCCTGTTTTCAAGGCTTCAAGAACTTCACTCGATACCATTGGATATTTTGCCGGTGCCACCCTCTTATGGGTTGAAGCTCTAAAAGTAGGCCCGCCCCGCCCCCTTCTCTGTACACGTATTCTTTTACCCATTTTATCATCTGCCCATAATTTTATAGTATTCCAAGTTTTATTGCTATATCTGCCGCCTTATAATCAGGGTGGAGCTTAACGAAGGCCTTTTTAATGCCGTTGGAGGCTATGGCAGTGTTAACTTTTTCAACTTTAACGTCGTATAACTTCTCCACGGCTTTTTTCACGTCCTCCTTTGTCGCTTTTAAGTTTATGACAAAAACGAGTTTGTTTTCCCTTTCAACCATGAGGCTTGCAGACTCTGTCATTAAGGGATATAATATAACCTCATATGGATCCATTACTTTCCTCCCCCATAAAGCTTGCCTAAAGCTTCAATTGCACTTTCAGTATATATCGTTAACCTACCAGGATGCGTGCCTGGAGCAAGAACTTCAACGTTTAAACTTTTCACTGGAACTACATCTACTCCAGGAATGTTTTCGGCAGCTTGTTTTAATCCCTTATCTTCAGAAATAACTATTAACGGCCCTACAGCCTGCTTCATTCTTCGCCCCCTCCGTTTACCCTTGCCAGCCCTTATTTTTCTGCTTTCCTTAACTCTGTACAGGTCGGCAAACACCCCGAGCTTTATCAGGGTTTCCTCAACCTCTTTAGTCTTCTTTAATTCCTCTAGTTCTCGGGTGACCACCAGCGGAATTTGAGGTAACCCCTCAACAGAATGCCCCCTAGAAACAACAATTTCTTTAGAGGCTGTTGCGGCTATAGCTGAGAAAAGGGCTAGTCGCTTCTCCTTCCTTGGAATCTTCTTGACAATTTTCTTTTCAGGAACTGGAGGATGAGCAACTCTCCCTCCAACCGTGCCAGGGGCAAAAGCTCCTGTTGCTCCCGGACCTTTAATTCTCGGTATTCTAGCTAGACCAAGCCCTACACCTCTAGACTCTGCTGTAGTTCTCTTTCCAGCCATGGGATCTCTGCCTTGAGGTTGAAATTTTCTGGATTGTATAGCTAAGACAGCTCGCTTTATAATGTCTGGCCTTACGGGTGTTTCGAAGATTTGAGGTAGCGGTATTTTTCCAACAGGCTTCCCGTTGAGATCGAAGACCTTAACCGTTTTAGCCATTATAAATCACCATTTCACTTTCCCTGAGGAGATTCAAGAGATATGTGCGTAATCTGGGGTGGCTCTTCTGAAACTTCTTTAGGTGGGCGTGCAGGATAACGTAGTTTTATTGGACGTTTTTCCGGTCCTGGTATGCTGCCCTCTATGAGCATGTATGAGCTGCGTATAGTTCCGTACCTTATAAAACCTCCTTTCGGGGTTATTTCCCTCCCTTCCCTTCCAATTTTGAGGATTCGCTTGTTATATTCTGTCCTCTGATGGAAGCCCATTTGTCCAGCTCTTGGAACAGAGTATAGCACTCGATGAGGGTTCCACGGTCCAAGGGTTGCAACACCCCTCTTCGTTTTTCTACCCTTATGCTGGAGGATTTTTACCCCCCAACGTTTCACAGGTCCCTGAATTCCCTTACCCGTCGTCACAGCTATGACGTCAATGTGTTGGCCTTCTCTGAAAACTTCAGTGGGAGATACTGTCTTGCCAAGAAGACTTTTGGCATATTCAAATTGCTGAGTTACTGTTCCTCCGCCAATTTCTATTTCAGCTATGTCTGGCTTTTTCTTAGAAATACTAGTATGTTTCGGCTGTGTTATAGCTATAACGCGGATGTTTGAGATTTTGTCTAAATTTGCTTCAATATTTTTTAAACTTGTTTCTGTATCAAATTTTTCAGGAATTGTGAAAACCCTTTCAAGTTCCTCTGGGGGTTCCTTAACCCAAGCTTCGGCGAGGGCACGCAAACCATAAGGGGTTTTAGTA
Organism: Candidatus Bathyarchaeota archaeon; assembly: GCA_037440545.1. Lineage (GTDB taxonomy): Archaea > Thermoproteota > Bathyarchaeia > Bathyarchaeales > Bathycorpusculaceae > JAVZIQ01. The sequence goes on along the minus strand of JBBITX010000020.1, from coordinate 14,256 downwards.
TAAACCCTCAGCCCACAGATCAGAAGCGGAGGAGTTTCTAAAACTGTAATCGGCCGAAATACTTCTTTCCCAAAGTTTGGAGATCTTTTTCTATCTTCAACCATGAATGCATAGGTCATTCCAGCCTTATACCCTAAAAAGCCTAAAAGCCTAGGCGTGTCAGCCCTTATTTTTGGCCAATAGCGTACCCTAGCCAAAATGCTTTTAGCACGTTTCCTAGGGGAATAGGCTAACGATCCATGTTTAGGAGCATGTTTTTTCCTATGGCCCATTGCTTTCCTCTTCGCGTCTTCTAGGAATGAAAACATTAAGTTATTAACATTTTGGTTTTATCAAAGCTATATCCAACTAACATCTACCTGTACAGAATAATATAAAGCCTAAAACTCAGGTATCCGGAAGCAAAAATTGGCATGTCTCCTTTTAAGATCCATTTGGAAATTTTCCATACCATTTTTGGATTATTACTTCGAGAATTTTACAGGCTTCTTGCTTCGGAGTTAACCTCACAGCGTCAAGTATTATTTCTGGGTTTTCAGGCGGCTCATAGGGTTGCCCTATGCCTGGCACAGTTGGAGCCTTACCTTCTAAAGCTCTCGAATATATTTGCCTTGGTGCGTAATGGGTTTCCCGTCTTCTTGATTCGCGTTCTATACAGATTTCAATGGGACACTCTAAGTAGGCCTCAATAAACTTTGGAATTCTCCTTCTTGCGCTCTCTCTGTAGCGCCTTAGGTTTCCAGTTGCATCTATAACCACGTTTACACCGTTTTGGGTTAGCAGCTCTGCAATGAAAACAAGGGTTGCATAGACTACTTCACGTTCCTCAAGTGAGTACGTTGGGTGTGGCGTTAACACTTTGCGTAAAACGTCAGAGGATAGGAGTTGTGCGCGTATGCCCTTTTCTTTCAGCAGTTTAATTAAGGCTTTTGAAACTACGGATTTGCCGCTTCCAGGAAGGCCTGTTACCCAAACGCACCATCCAAATTCCAATTTAGACTCTTCCAAAAGGTTCTTATGCAAGCGCTTTTTAAACTCTTATCCTAATAAATGTCGTTTGTTAATGGCTTCAAACTTAATGGTGACGTTGTTGCTGATTGTTCAGATTTCAGATGTGCATTGCGGTCCAATGTTTAGTAAGGGCAGTTTTCACGCTGCAGTTGAAGAAATTAACGCTTTATCACCGGACGCTGTAGTTATAACAGGCGATTTAACTGAGAACGGCATTCTATCTGAGTTTAAGATGGCTTCAGAGGAGATAAAAAAGATTAAAGCCAAAAACATAATCTGTATAAGCGGAAATCATGATTATCGATCTACTGGCTATCTTCTCTTCAAACAGTTTTTCCCTTTCAATCAGATAACTGAAATAGGTGACTTGGTAATAGCAGTTTTAAGCAGCGCCAGGCCTGACAGGGATGACGGAGAGGTAGGGCATAGGCAAAATCTATGGTTGGAAAACACGCTTTCAAATTATAAGGACAAAGTTAAAATTGTAGCTATACATCACCACATAATCCCTGTTCCAGATACCGGTGCAGATCAAATAACCATAGTTGATGCCGGAGACGTCCTTAGAAGCCTTGTAAAGTCTAAGGTTGAACTAGTATTATGCGGCCACCGACATAGGCCATGGAGATGGCGCATAGAGAAAATGCAGGTCGTACACGCTGGAAGTGTTTCCTGTGAAAAGCTTAGAGGATTCTTCCTAAACTCCTACAATGTTATAGAAGTAAAAAACAGGAAGATTAAAGCAGAACTTAAAATTATTGGAGGAGAGTATGTGGATTTTAAAGAAATCGTTAGGAAACGTGAAATCCTGCAAGCCTCAGATGTTTCTCAATTCAGCGATTCCCTAGCTAGGGAGTGAAAATTATGAAGCCTAAATCACTACATAGCCTATCAAGCAAGTTATAATCGTTAAACCAGAAAAGGTGGCTTGAACATTCACAATCTGAACAACCGAAATTTTTAACTGGCAAGCCATGCATGCCAAGTTTTTGTGCAGTTAAACACTCCTCACATTTATCTGCCTCTTTATAATAAGCCCCTAATAATTTCACGTCTTTTACGGCAAGAAGATAGTCTATGTGCCAAAACTTTTTTCCACTCCCTTCAAAGTGCCGCTTCAGACGTTTAAGAAGATCTTTTTGAGCTGAACCCACATAAGCATAAAAGCCTCTTGAGAAGTCAACCCTTCCTAAGGCACCTATATTAACATTTATTTTTTCCCCGACTAAAATTTTTAGTATGTAAATTCCCTTCACTCTTAACCTCTCTAAATTTAGTAGTTTCCTATGCATTTCAGTTTTTCTCTTAAGCCCTATTCTTGGATACACCGCCTAGTTTTTAAAATTTAAAAGTTTGAAGTATGAGTTCACAGTTTCTATTTCGAATTTTTCCTGCTGCAAAACGTTTTTAACAAAGTTTAGAAGCTTTAAACGGATATCTTGAGCTAAATTTGGGTACCATATTGGTGATGCCGAAACGAGTCCCCTCCAAGCGTAGTAGGGCTGTATAACCTCCAGAATTTCATCATCTTTGGTTTTTTCAAGATAGTTTCCCCAGAAAAGTTGATAAAGTCGTTCGAAAGCTCCTTCTAATTTGCCATATTTTTGGAGGGAGTAGAAGATATAGTTTATTGTTAAGGCTGCAACATCGTCGGCGGGCTCTCCCCATTCCCCTCGGCTCCTATCTAAAACAGTGAACTCAGCGTTTTTATGGAACATAATGTTCCAGGGATGGAAATCGCCATGAACCTGGCTTAACCTGTGGGTCTTATGCTTAAGACGCCACCTCCATACCACGCTGCTTTTTTCAATGTCAATCAACTGCATCTCATTAATAAAGTCAATCCCTGAAGGATAGCTGTCAAGCAAACCCATAATACACTCTCCATGTCCAACAAGCTCTCGTACCCTCCGAACATAAAGCCATGGAGCCTTCCGTTTCACGCTGTGAATTTTAACCAGATAATCTGAAAGCGCCAAACAACGTCTTTCATCTAAATGTCTTAGCCTTCCGGAATCCTTGATTCTGTCTAGGTCTAGTCGGTAAAGGCTTCCCTCTACATACTCTGTTAAAATGAAGAACTCGCCGCAATCTCCCAAAGATTTCAAATGTTTACCGTCAACTGTTAAAGCGCCAACGTCAATGGAGCGAACATGCCTGGGCAGCCTGTTAAAAGCTGAGTGTTGCCATAGCAAAATCTGTGCGCGGTCAGATGGAAATTCATGGCCGAAACCCTCAGGCCGCATAGTCTCCAGAACCACACGTTTAAATTCACCGTTAACCATAAACTCTATAACGTAAGGATACCCATATCCAAACCCTTTTAAATCTCTAGTTTCTTTAGGCTTACCACCATCAAGCCTCCAAAAACCGACTAATTTAACATCACGCTTGTATAAGAAGGAAAGGTACTCACAAATAGCCTTTTCACTTAAGCAAATTTTATAGGATTGTTTTTTATCAGTCATCTAAACACCTAATAAGCTATGTATACAAAATAAAATGCACTCTTATTAAGTGTAATAGGGTGAATGCACAATTATACTCAGGCCGTGTTAGGAATGCGAGAAAAAAGACTTTCATTTGTTAAAAAATATGAAACATTAGTTAAAGTACTGACAGACCACGGGTTGGCCTCTCTTGGAGACGCCTACATAAACTTTGTTTTTTCATTAGCTGTTTCTGAGAAGAGTGGAAAGCCTTCAGGGGGTAAGGTTAAAGGAAGCTTGCTTGCCAAAGCCTTTAGAAAGGCTGGTTTAAGAGAGTATATGCCTTCAAGGGTTAGCCGCCATTCTCTGGCAGATGCAGCTGAAGCTATAATGGTTTATGCTTGGCTTTGCGGTTATATATCCTTAGAAGAGTCCATTTTTTTATTAGCTGAGAACGAAGATGCCATTGAAGGGTTAAGCCAGCTACTTATAACAATAAAGGAAAGGATCAAGTTTTAAGGGCTTTTTCTAATGCCTTACCAAAATCTCTATTGATGCCCAAGGCTTTTTCCACTGCTTTTTTAAGTGCTTCTTCAGGTTTTACATTGCCTTTTGTCCGCAAATATATTATTGGGTTAGATGCAAGGGGGTGTGGAACGTCATATCCGGCTACATCAATATTTTCATCATCAAGCAGACACTTCTGCAAAAGGTTGCAAATTGTATGTCCTGCGCCTTCAACTTCTATTTTAAGCTCATTCTCAGTTTTCTTCAATACTTTAACTTTCAATTTAAGCCACCCCTTTTAGATTATTCCTTTTCCATAATCTATTGCAGTCTTTCGCTTTTCAACTTTCCCGCATCTTGTGCACTGTAGATTGCGGCCTTTCATTTCCAGCATGTGACCGCATTGGGAGCAAAAAGCATAAACAACGCCTAGGCTTTTATCCTTGGTGGAAAGATGGTAAGTTCTGTTCCTTTCACTAATAACCTTTGCCCTCAGAATGTCTCCAGGCTTGCAGACGTCGAACATTGAATCAACAAACTGCATGTGAACATCTGAAACGTGGAGAAGCCCTGTGAAAAAACCGGAAAGAGTTTTACTTCCAACTTTGAAAATTCTCACAGAAGACAATTGCGTCTGAACACTTGAAACTTGACCAACAACTAGGCTTCCGACTTTCGGAACTCTTGGAACATGAACGAGTGGGAAAACTGAAACACGCTTGTTTACAAGATCAAGCAGCGCACGTCCAACAACATTTGAGTATATTACTCCATCCTTGACGTATGTTCCAGCCTCTGGAATAAACTCTTCAATAACTCCTAAGGGCTCACCCGGCAATACTAAATGACCGCTATCCCGCCTTTGAGATGGCAAACTCATTGATAAGCACCGGCTATGAGTGTTAATGAAATGAAGTGCAACTCAATAAACCTTTCCTGCGTTCGCTTCAAAATCTCAACAATCACAATGCGTTGCCTCCGCATTTTCTGCAATTCTACTAAACCCATGTGAAATCAAAATCCCCAGATTTATCTTTGTTTAGCCCTTTACCGCATTTTCACGCCTCTTGCTCTGTCTAGGCATTTCCTTACAGTAATCCTTTACTGCAGAGTTCTTCCCATGATAGTTCGCCAATGGCTACAAGCGCCTCTTTCAGTGTAAGAACCGGTCTTCTATAATTGGATGTGCTATTAAGCGCTATCCTTGGACATGCCGTGTTTATATACGCATCAACTGTTGGGAAATTAATAATCATATGGGGGGTAATTTCTCTGACGGCAAAAAGGTACGCGTTTTTCCCCATTTTTCCCAGTTTCTCGCGGATATCTAAAGCTTCGTTAAGTCTCATCTGTCCTGGTTTAAGTCCTAAAAGAATCGCGAATGTTCTAGCTTTCATTGCTTCCTGAATGCAATTCCACCTCTGTTTTAGAATCTTCTGCGTCTCCTCTTTAATGATGTATGCCCTCTTTTCAAATGGGTCAGCTATAACCGTTGGCTTAAATGTGGAAAGAGCTAATCCTAAAGCGTGAAAGCGTCCCCCGCCTATGAATAGAAAGGCTTCAATGTCATGCGCTATGGTTTTTGCGTTGCTATAGTCGCAACCAATAACCTGCCCCGGATAGGTTAAACCGCCGGCATCGCCTATTACTACGGTTTTTCCAACGCGAACTAAAAGTTCCCTTACCTCGTCCAGAGTTTGAACATGCTGAACAGTGGTGGCTAGGCCTATCTTACGCCACTTTTCAATAAAGGGTAATGCTTTCTCTATTGTTTCAGCAATACTTATAGTGGCTCTGGCTTCAACATACAATGTGGGTACTTTCTCGTATTTCAGAAGTTTTGAATGCCCAAAATGAATTATAAGGTCTATTCCTAGGTTTTCAGCTTCAACAGTCGCCAAGTCACACGCACCGTAGCATGGATCGGCTGAAACAATCGGTAACGCTCCTGTTTTCTCAACAATTTTTGCAATTCTCGGTCCTTCAGTCTTCAATCCTTCAGGAAGCTGTATTAGTACGCGTTTTGCTTCAAGCCTGGTTATTTCCTGTTTTATTCTCTCCTCTTCTAAGTCAAAAAGTTTGGTTTGCGTCATTATAAACACTTAAAACCTTGATGAAACAATTCAACATTTCCAAGATTAATTAGGTCATAAAATTTCTATTTATTTTCATCCCATCGAGGTGCCAATTCCCAGTCTTTCCATGATTTTCGAGGGCGGCTCCTTGAGAGTAGTTCATGCTGTTCTGCAAGCCTTTCCAGGATAATCTTCTGTTCTATACTTGCCACAAGCTGCTTAGTCGCCACAACAGCATCCGGGTCCACTGAAATGCTGTCAATTCCCGCCCTTACCAAGAATTCAGTTAAGTCTGGCAGGTTTGAAGGGCCTTCGCCGCAAATAGAAACTGTACAGCCGTTTTCGTGCGCCACCTTTATGAGGTGGGCTAATATCCTCTTTACCGCCGGATCCCTCTCGTCGAAATATCCCATCTGTCCTAGGCGTTCAGAGTCCCTGTCAATCATAAGTACGCCTTGTGTCATGTCATTTGACCCTATTGAAAACCCGTCGCAAAGCTTAGAAAACTCATCTGCCAGTATTGCTATCGAAGGTGTTTCCGCCATAAACCAAATTTTGAAATCCTTCGACCTTTCTAAGCCCTCCTCCTGCATAATTTGCAAACATTTCTTTGCCTCCCAAAGGGTGCGAACCATAGGAAGCATTGCCCAGACGTTTTTAAGCCCCCACTCCTCTCTGCACTTTCTAACAGCCTGGCATTCAAGACGGAAAGCCTTCTCATAATATGGGCTTATGTACCTGCTGCAGCCTCTCCATCCGAGCATGGGGTTAGCCTCAACAATCTCGTATTCCTCGCCTCCCTTCAACTTTCGATATTCGTTAGTTTTGAAGTCGCTGAAACGTACAACGACTGGGCGAGGCTGCACCACCCTGGCTACTGTGGCTATCCCCTCTGCCAGCTTATCTACAAACCTTTGACCCTGCCCTATCCCAATAAGATATAAGGGGTGCTCTCCAATGTAACTTGTTAAAATAAACTCTATCCTCATTAACCCCACACCCTCAAAGGGCAGATCCTTATAATCCTCTATCTTTTCAGGAACCCCGAGATTCATGTAAATTTTTGTACCTGTTACAGGAACAGGAAAAACGCCTTTAAAAGTTTGTGTTGATACGCCTACTTCGGGTACTTGAGATATTTGTCCAGTTACTGATGGCATGTAGCCTTCATAAACAACACCACTTGTTGAATCAACAGTGTACTCTTTTCCATTTATCATAAGTTTTGTGGCGTTTTCTGTGCCTACAATGCAGGGTATGCCGAGTTCACGGCTTACAATAGCCGCGTGACATGTTATTCCACCTTTATCCGTAACTATGGCGCCTGCAAGTCTCATAAAGGGTACATAATCTGGATTGGTCATGTCTGTAACCAGGATATCCCCTTTCCCCATAACCTTCGCAGCTTCTTCAGGATTTAAAACAACTCTAGCTACACCGAAACCTACACCTCTTTTTCCCGCAGGTATTCCTCTTACAACAACCTTTAACTCTTCAAATCTTCTGCTTGGAACAACCTCAGTCTTCTCTCCTGTGACTTCAACTGCTTTTGCACTCCAAATAGTTTCAGGCCTGGACTGTACGATGAAAATGCTATCTGGCAAGTTTAGGTCTCGGTCTATAGCCCATTCGATGTCTTGGGCCTTACCGTAATGTTTTTCAATTTTTAGGCCTAACTCTGCAAGTCTTAGAACCTCTTCATCGCTTAAACATGGCTGATTCTGTTTTTCAGGAGGCACATCGACGTGAACCGTGTTTCCTGTATGGGGATCTCGAACGTATTGAACCTTTTTTACGGATATCCGCTTCTCAACTATCTTCATGGTTCTTTTATCTACAATAAATTCATCTGGAGTAACTGATCCTGATACAACTGACTCGCCTAAGCCGAAGTTGCCCTCAATAACTATTTGGTTCGTATCTCCTGTTACGGGGTTTATAGTAAACATGACTCCGGCAGCCTTGGCCTCAACCATTTTTTGAACCCCAACGCTTATGAGCACGTTTTCATGTGCAAACCCCTTTTGAGTTCTATAAAAAATGGCTCTGGGAGTGAAAAGGCTTGACCAACATTTAACGGTTTTCTTTACAACCTCATTTTCACCTTTAACATTTAAGTAGGTTTCCTGCTGTCCTGCAAATGACGCGTCAGGCAGGTCTTCAGCCGTGGCGCTTGACCTGACAGCTACAAAAGCCTCTTTTACACCTGACCTCTTAGAAAGCTCCTTGTAAGCCGATTTTATCGTCTCTTCTATGTCTTTCGGCATACTTGTAGACTCAATTAGATTTCGAATTTTTACTGAGGCTTCTTCATACTGTTTTGGGTTTCCGGGATCCTTAACCGTGTCTTTTATAATTTTGTAAATTTTTTCATCTATACCCGTTTCTACAATGAACCTTTTGTAGGCGTGGGCTGTTATTGCAAAGCCCGGAGGGACAGGTATGCCTGCAGCGATCATTTCGCCTAGATTTGCATTTTTTCCCCCGACAATGGGGATGTCCGTTTTCCTTAGGTTTTCAAACCATAAAATTAAGTCGGGCTTCATCTCCTCCTCACGCCGTTTTTGTCTCTTCAACCAAGGTCTTTTCAATAACTATTCTGCATGGTATAGGAAGCTTAGCGCTTCCCCTTTTTAAGGCTTCTTTGGCAACTTCAACGCCGTCCGCGTTTACTTTAACAGTGATAATTGTTTGGTTTGGTTCTACACGCGCCGCGGTTCCAATAGGCTTTCCAAAGGCCCTTCGCATGCCGTCCTGGAGACGATCAGCATGCGCACCGAATATCATTTTATTTTCCCTGAGAATTGCGTGAGGGTAGGGATGAACTTGTAAAAAGTAATTGTTCGAGAGTTTTTCCATTAAAAGGCGATTCGTTGCCACACGAGAAGCTTCTAAGGCATTATGACGAATTTGAGCCTTCTCCAAGGCTATAAGCCTAGCTTCATATTCAAACTTAGCATTAGGGTCTCCCATAGTGAACTTAGTAATCTTAGGCTGAGGGAAACCTTTAACAAACTCTTTTCTGGTGTAAGGCTGTCCTTTAACCTCCCTGTAGTTGCGTGCGCGCATCAGTTATCCTCCTGTAAGGTCACTTCCAATACCTATAAACAGCTTATTTAAACTCTTTGTTAAGTTACGGTTTAACTCTTTATTAAGATTGATTAAGCTAAATTTAAGTTAAAAGTTGGAATATTAGGAGGGCGCTATTTACTTTTAAACCATAACTTGGCAAGATCTTCATAGTTTGGAAAAACCCTTTTTAGAATTGGTATGTATATCTGCACCTCCTCCTCTGTAAGGTACTGAAACTGGTATTCCCCCAAATAGGGTGAAGGCGCACCTTCTCTTGTAATAAATTCAATATGCATGAAAGGGTCTCCCCTTTTAACGGTAATTGGGCGTCGGTCATTACTTAAGTTTACAAGCTCTAAGGCAAGCCTTCCTACAAATCCGCTGTGAACTTTTGCTGCATTTAAGAAAGAAAGGCCCATGCGTCCGTACTTGCTTTTTGCCGTTAAATGAGCAACATAGTTCGGAGGGGTGAAAACTATTTCGTAGGAAATTAAATTTTTGTGCTCCAGGTAATGCAGTGTTGTTTCGTCTTTAACTGTCAGAACGTAGCCGTCTCCGTCAAGAAGGTTAAGATCGTATGGGTAGATACATTTAAAATTTTCTATAAGCTCCTTCAATTTGTCCTTTCCCACAATACACATATGCAGACCTCATGTTCAGTTTTCTAGCAATAATATGATTTTTAAGTTATATAGTTTTCCGACATGGCGAAGAAAAGCGCGCTTCTAAAAGCATTAAACTTTCAAAGAACGGGAGGTCAAGCTTCGCAATGACCTTTGTTTTAAATCCCATGGCAGCAAAAACCCTTATTGACCTCTTGACATTTGAAAGCGTGGACTGCATAAGCAAAACTCGACCAGGCATCTTAAGGTATTTTGGAGCTTCTTTAATAAAACGGCCGATAATGCTTCTGCCATCCTTACCACCAGCCCATGCAAGCCTGAGCCATCCTCCATCTTCGCCGCTTTCAGAAGGCAGATAAGGCGCATTAAAAAGTATTAAGTCAAATTTCATTGAGGGCTTTATCGGCGTGAAAAGGTCTCCTTGAACAAAGTACATTTTATCTGCAACTTTGTTAAGCCTTGCATTTTCCTTCGCACAGCGCACTGCAGAAGGGTTTACGTCGACAGCTATCACCGTTGAGGCTTTTTCTGCAGCTATTATCCCCAATATTCCGCATCCCGTTCCCATGTCCAGTACGCTTTCGCCTTCGCGGATACTTAGGTTTTCTGCGAAGAGAAAGGAATCTTCGGCGGGTTCGTATACGTCATGCCAAACGTCAAATTCGTAATGCCCGAAGAACACTTTTTTATTTCGCAAGCACATTTGCGAGCTCACCGAAATCTTCGGGCGCTAACTCTCTAACACGTCTGTTGCGGAAAGGAAGGGATTCGGCAACTTTAACTACTTCCTCTCTGGTTGCGAATTGTCCCTTTAGCAAAGGTTGAACAGCATTTCTTATCTTCCTGTTACGTTGTGTAAAAAGTGTCTGGATAAGTCTCTTGAAAAAAGCCACGTCCTTCAACTTAAAACTCGGTGGACTTATGGGTTTAAGGCGGACAATCATAGAGTCGACTTTGGGTTGTGGATAAAAAAATTTTTGGGAAACATTATCTAAAAGCTCCGCTTCGAATAAGTAATGGACAAATACTGTTAGCCAGCTATAGTTTTCGCTTCCAATTGGTGCTACTATGCGGTCGGCAAACTCTTTTTGCAAGACTAAAACTGCGCAGGAAAAGTTTTTGTTGGAAAGCCACTCAAGCAGTGCAGAAGAGATTTTATAAGGTGGAATAGAAACAACCTTTGTAAATGCTGGAAGATTTACTTTAAACACGTCTCCCTCAATTATATCGACATTCTGGAAGCATTTGAGGCGTTCAAGAAGAACTTTGACAAGCCTTGAATCCAATTCTACGGCCAACACTTTTTTGCATTTATGGGCAAGGAAGCTTGTTAAAAACCCTAAGCCAGCTCCAATGTCTAGCACCACGTCATCGTTGTTAAGTGAGGCATAATCAGCTAAACGTTGAAAAATTTTTGTTTCAAACATAAAATGTTGTCCTAAACTTTTCCTAGGATAAATTTGGAAAGCTCGAAGTAGAAATTTGGTTTCTTCCAACAGGCTCATGAAAGTGTTAACCAGCCCGCTTTAACGTGCCCGCGTGAATAAGCGATATTTGCTCTCGCCTTCTAACTCCTCCAAAACTCTCTTAGTAATAAGTTTAACAGGATTCGGTATCTCGGTGCGCCTTTGCAAATCTTCAAAACTTTCAAACGGCTTTTTTTCACGTTCTCTAATAACCTGCCACATGTATTTTTTACCTATGCCTGGGATAAGCTCAAGCGAGTGCATTCTAGGCGTTATGGCCTGTGCAGTGTTGAAAAAGTTGATAAACCACTTCTCTCGGTTTAGCACTATACGGCTTATAACAGCTGGAAGCTCCATTTTGGCAGCGGCTGTCAAATCGTTATAACCTATTCTTCCAATGATATAGGTAACTTCGTCGCGAAGGTCTTTTCCAACATAAACACGATCGTGAGGCTTTAGGGTTGCGCCTTCTCTGGCAAGTGCCTCTAAAAGTGTGAAGAACTCCTCGCCTATAAGCTGAAGTAAAGCTCCTGCTCTATAGCCAGCTTTACCGGTAAGGCGTAACCCTGGACGCCCATGGGGTAGGAAATCTAGGACGTAAGCGTACTCTTCGTATCTTTTCTCCATTATTTTCGCCTTTTACTTCTCTTATTTTCCTAAAAGGTATAAAATGTATGAAAGTTTATTTCAATCTATGTTCGTTTAAAAGTTTAATTATAGCTTCTAACTTTGAAGATTCAATAATTTTTCTTCCACCGCCTAGAAAGATCCTCAGCTCCTCTGCGGTGCGAGGCATACAATTGACGATTTGTATTGCTTCACCTTCTTCTAGGCCGAATTCTGCAACCAGTTTTTCTAAAAGTTCCTCTGCAACTGACGCCTCCACCTTAGAAAATTTAGACGCATAATCTAAGGTTCGCCTTTGAAACTGGTCTAAGTTCTCCTCACCGAGATTCTCAAGTATTTTCTTAACCTGTGGTATCGTAAGAGCTTTCTCCTTCAATTTATCAGTTTCAGCTTTACCTAACATTTTAACCACTTTTATAAGGTTCCAAGTGTTCCGGCCTAACAATAACTTCTTTCACAGCGTCTCCTTGGCTTACGCTTACTATGTAGCTTCTTCCGCGCTTTCCAACTATGGTTCCAACCCTACCATGATAGCGTCTATGAGGCATTCCTTTCTGGACGCTTGGATCAATCTTTATGACCACACTGCTTCCAGCCTTATACTCGTATAAAAGCTTGCTAAGTCCGAGTTTACCTCTTTCCCTAGGCTTTTTTTTAAGAAGCTTTCTTGTTCCAGCGCGGTAACCTTTGGACTTTCTCAATTTTTCATGATCCTCCTAATCCTTCATCTCCACGTTTAAAACGTCAAGTTCTATGGGCTTCGCTTTCCTATTAAGAATCTCTGCGACGCTTGGAGTTGTTCTCCCATCATCTCCTGTCACCAGTTCTTTTACATACAGCCCTCCCTGACACCGTATCCTCATCACAGCCTTATTAGGTGATAATCTTCTTAGTTTGACCTCGTATATGTACTTTTCCCGTGTTAGATCTGCGCGTCTATGCAAAACGCGTGTTGGAGTTTTTTGTTTAACAACAACTTTTGAAAGTTTTTCCTCTAGTGCTTTCAGGTCTTCATCCGAGACTTCATTTTCAAATTCAACCGTTACCCTGTATTCCTTCTGCGCTGACTCAGCCCTTTTAAGCCTTCTAACGAAATCTCCGTTTACAATGCTTAAATCAGAGACTTCAACCTTGCCTTCAGCTTGAGCATTAACGGCTTTTTCTAGCTGTTTAAGATTTAGAGCACGTCTTTTAGGCTGCGAAATTTCTATAACAAAGGGTCTTCCTTTACCAAGCATGAGGGCGTCTACATCTTCCCTTCCTGAAGCGTGAAAAGCTGTTTTTAAGCCAAGTGAGGCTTCCAAAAAGGGTTTGCTAATTATTTCTTCCACAGACTCACTATACATTTTTCCAGTCCAGTTGCATTTTTCGCAGCCTTTACCATTACATTTTGTGCAGAACCATTTTGATTGGGGTATTCCTCTAACAAGCTTCCTGTAACGGCCTGCAATGTAAAGAGGGTTAATTTGAAGCTTTACTTCCTCTTCTATGGGATTTACAAGAAGAACAATGTCTGGCTTAGCATATTCTACTGGCTTGCCCGTGTGTAAGGCTATTTTTCTACTAAGCAACCTCCCAAGTTCTACTTTTATATTTTCGCCATATTCAACTTTAAATCTAGCCCTAAAATCGTCTTCCCGCTCCTCAATTTCATGGGGCAACTCTATTCCAACAAGAAAGCTGCTGAACTCATAATCTTTAAGCTTTTCAACAGCCTTTTGCGCCAGATAATCAATTTTTTCAAAACAGTTTTCACATAAAAAACATTTTTGCACAGCGTTTTCCTTTTCAATTTTCCCTTCCATTCTTTCAAAGGCTTCATACGCTGGTTTAAAAAAACCGTGAAGGGCGAGAATTTTCATAATACGTTTTCCCTCAGTTCTATTTGATTTCGCGAGGGCTTGAGCTTCAAGGAATAAAACGCTTTTGATAGCTTTACCTTTCTCGTTATTTTCAATGCCACGCGCAATGAAGGCAAATTGCCTGCCCAAACAAAAATCGCACAAAGGGTGTTTTTCAAGCATAATTAGCGCCTTTTCCTGAACTACCACTGCAATCCCTGTTTCCTTTTTAACTTAATGTTAGCCTGCTTCCGCCGGAAATCCTTTACTGAAAAATGGCAGCTTCTTCTTTCTTCTAAAAGTTTTAAGCAGCTTTCTCATCATGCTGTACTGTTTAAGAAGATCTTTTACTTCCTTTTCGCTTGTTCCAGAACCTCTTGCTACACGCCTTATTCTGGAGGCATTAAAGATTTTTGGGTTTTCCCTTTCCTCTGGCGTCATGGACTGAATTATCACCCGCCAGTTCTCCAGTCTTTCTTCCGCCATGTCTAGCATTTCTTCTGGCATTTTGTACGATACCCCTGGCAGCATGCTCAACAGTTTCCGGAAAGGTCCCATGCCCTTCATAGCATCAAACTGTTCGTACATATCCGTCAGCGTGAATT
>JBBITX010000019.1:1720-21982 GCA_037440545.1 Candidatus Bathyarchaeota archaeon | reverse complement strand
CAAACTTAACCTAATAGAAAACGACGTAGCCGTCCCAGTTGCAGAGCGCATATGCGAAGAAATGGAGAAACGCCTCAACGGAGTTCAAGTTAAAAGGCTTGAAGACAAAAAGAAAATCGTGGAGGAAAACCTACGTCAAGTTCTCTTAGAAGTAATGCTTACAAACTCCAAGATAGACCTTTTCAAAGCCATAGAAGAAAAACGCCTCAAAAAAGAACCCTTCACCATAGTTTTTGTTGGGATAAATGGAACTGGAAAAACAACAACAATAGCTAAAATTGCCCGCCTAATAATGGACAGAGGCTACACAGTTGTACTTGCATGCAGCGACACATACAGGACAGGCTCAATTGAACAGTTAGAAACCCATGCAAAAAGAATAGGCGTCAGAATGATAAAACACAAATACGGCGCAGACCCAGCTGCAGTAGCCTACGACGCCATAAACCACGCTAAAGCCCATGGAATAAACGTTGTCCTAATAGACACCGCCGGCAGAATGCAGACAAACAGAAACCTGATGAACGAGCTTGCAAAGATCAAAAGAGTTGTAAACCCAGACTTAACAATCTTAACCATCGACTCATTAACAGGAAACGACGCAGTAATGCAAGCTGAAGAGTTCAATAAAAGCGTAGGCATAGACGCAACAATACTCACAAAAGTTGACGCAGACATAAAAGGAGGCTCAGCTTTAAGTGTGACATACATCACGAAAAAGCCAATAATCTTCGTCGGAACAGGACAAAAATACAAAGACCTAGAAGAATTTAAACCGGAAAAATTTGTTGAAATGATCCTAAAGTAAAAGAACATTCTCATCCGAAATTATTATCCACAGTTAGGCTAGCCTTCACGCATATTCAAAATCTATAATATTCAGATCCGCTGGCTTCAATAAAATTTCTCAAGAGAAAATGAAAATAAGCTTCTCTGCTTTTGCCCCAGCTAGCTAATCTGAGCTAAGGGTTTATTAAACTATTTTTCATTGGTAAGTGGACAAAAAACAAAGGTTCAAGCCTAATATTTTCCTAGGAGCTTTAGAAGTATAGCCTTAGCAGAGTGAAGTCTATTTTCGCTTTGTTCGTATATTACTGATTTGGGGCTTTCAATCATTTCAGCGGCTATTTCATATCCACGGTGAATTGGCATGTCATGCATTATGTACGCCTTGCTTCCCTCCATAAGCTCCCTGTTTATTTGGTAGGGCATCATAAGCTTCAAACGTTTCTCTTTTTCAGAGGCATATTTGGGATCTGAAAAGAACTCCATGTCAACCCATGTGTCTGTGTAGACAAAGTCAGCTTCTTTAACAGCGTTTTTAACGTCTAACGTTGTTTCATAAAGCCCAGATTTAAATGCGTTTTCCAGAAGCTCATTATCCCTTGAAGGCTCATTAAATATTGGTGTGACGGTGACTATTTTCACCCCAGTTTTTGTACATCCCTCAATGAGGGAGTTGCAAACATTGTTGTGTACTCCCACATAAACAAGCTTCAAACCCTCCAGTTTTCCCTTCTTCTCCTTCATAGTCATTAAGTCTGCTATTGCCTGGCATGGATGGTACTTCTCGTCACACCCATTTATCACTGGAACCCTGGAAGCCTCAGCCATAACTTGGAGGTCTGAATTCCGCAGAAGCCTAGCCATAATGCAGTCAACGTTCCGCGATAAATACTGAGTTTCGTCATATACGTCTGCTATTGTGAAGTTAGTCGTCCTCCAGTCTATGTAGAGAGCATGCCCGCCAAGCTGGGTCATGGCAACCTCGAAAGAAACCCTTGTTCTAGTTGAAGTTTTCTGGAAAATCATGGCCAGAGACTTTTCTTCCAACGTTTTCCTATAATTTTCTGGGCTTCGCTTAACCTCTATAGCCTTATCTATTATCTCCATAAGCTGATGACCGGACAATTCTTTAAAATTTATCAGATGCACCCGTTTTCACCGTCTAAATTATAAGCTTCACAACCCTAGGCAATTAATAAACCTTATCCAACCTTTTATACTCCCAACGTTCTTAAAAGCATTTAAGCTTGTAAGAGCTTTAGTTTCAGTTCAGCATGGAGTAATGGCGAAATGATAAGCGAAATCTTGAATTTTGTCAAGCGGCATGAGGACTGGCGTGGAACATTATGCTTAAACCTAATTCCCTCTGAAAATGTTATGAGCCCCTCCGTCCGAAGCCTCCTATCGTCTGACCTTTGCCACCGTTACACAGCCAGAGACCGATTTTACATGGGAACAAGGATAATAGATGAAATTGAACAGTATGGCGAAGAGCTAGCTAAAAACGTTTTCGAAGCTGAAACCGCTGACCTACGTCCCCTATCTGGACATATAGCAGACATGATCTTTCTAGGATGCCTTACAAAACCAAACGATTCAATTGCCTGTGTTTCTCCAAGGAACGGCGGCTATCCAGGCTTGTGGCAGGAAGGCCTAGCCGGGCTTTTAGGCTTGAAGCCTTTGGCCCTACCGTTTTCCAAAAAGTCCATGAACATTGATGTGGAAAAGGCGAAGGAAACCATTCGAAATGAAAAGCCTAAAGTGGTTGTTTTCGGAGCAAGCTTTATCACATTTCCCCATCCAGTTAAGGAGCTTGCTGATGCTGCCAGAGAAAGCGGCTCTTACATAGGGTTTGACGGATCACACGTTTTAGGGCTTATTGCCGGGAAAAAATTTCAAGACCCTTTAAGGGAGGGAGCGCAGGTTTTAATGGGTTCAACTCACAAGTCCTTCTTCGGCCCTCAAGGCGGCATAATTCTGGCAGAAAAAGAGCTTGGAGAAACCATTAAAGAGAACATTTACCCAAGGTTTGTGGATAATGCCCACTGGAACCGTATAGCAGCATTAACCCTTGCGTTGGCTGAAATGAAAAGTTTTGGCATGGCATACGCTGACCAGGTTATTCGCAACTCTAAGGCTTTAGCCAAAGCCCTTTACGATTACGGATTCCCCGTGGCTTGTCCAAAAATGGGCTTCACCCAATCTCATCAGGTAATCCTAAACTACGGTGACTATGACAAGAGTAGAAGAATTGCGGAAAAACTTCAACGTGCAAACATAATTGTGGATTGCGCCATTAGAATAGGAACATGCGAGGTTACAAGGCGGGGAATGAAGGAGGAGGAAATGTTGAAAATCGCTGAACTAATAAAAAATGCTGTTTCAAACATGGAAAAACCTGAACATGTAAAAGAAGAGGTTGCTAAACTCTGCATGGAATTTAATAAAATCGAATACTGCTTTGAACCATAATTCGTTTATTTCTGAAATCCCATAACTTAACATGAATAAAAATAGAAGCGTAAGCCTCCTCGAAGGAATATCATATGACGCTTGTGCCGGACCAGCTGATTCATTCACTGAAAAAACACAGATACCATATTGTTGGGCAGCACTCAGCTGTTAAAAGATGCAGGTGGCTATATGAAACCTTAATTCATGACAGACCCTGTTACAAACAGAAGTTTTATGGAATTAAAACCCACCAGTGCATACAAATGACCCCAACGCTTTTCAACTGTACACAGCGCTGTCTATTCTGCTGGAGGGCTCAAAGCGGAGATCTTCAAATAGTATGGGAAGAGGCCAAACTTCCCAAATGGGATTCACCTGAAGAAATTGTTGAGGGAAGCATAAAAGCTCAGCTTGAAATCCTAAGCGGATACAAGGGAAATCCAAGAGCTAATTCTCAAAAGTTTAAGGAAGCAATGCGGCCGAGACATGCGGCTATAAGTTTGACAGGGGAGCCAACCCTATACGAGCAGATAGGCGAACTTATACAGGCTTTTCATAGGCGAGGCTTCACAACATTCCTTGTATCAAACGGAACTGTACCCTCCGCCCTTGCAAATTTAAGCCATGAACCAACACAACTTTATATTTCAGTATGCGCCTCTAACAAGGAAAACCATGAAAAATTGTGCCGCCCAATCATTCCCAACGCTTGGGAAAAATTAAACCAAACCCTTGAACTTCTCAACAGCCTCAGCTGTCCAACAGTGATCCGAATAACAGCTGTGAAAGGACTAAACATGTCTAACGTGGAGGGATACGCAAAACTGATTGATAAGGCGAATCCAACCTATATTGAGCCTAAAGCCTACATGCATGTAGGCTTCTCTAGGCTGCGCCTAGGCTACGATTGCATGCCGAGCCATAGGGAAATACGTGAATTCGCAATTCAGCTGGCTAGAGAAACAGGCTACACTATAATTGACGAGTCAGAGGAAAGCCGGGTGGTGCTTTTAAGCAGACTTGAAAAACCTAAAAAATTTTAAGTTTTTAAAATTTCAATTTTATACAGGGAAGTAAAGGTTTAAATAAAACATTATTTATTGATTGCTGCTCAAACCTGAAGAGAGGTGTAAAGTGTGGTTAGCGAAGGAAAAGGAAGGCTGTTTAGAAGAAAGGATGGAAAATTCCTGATTTATTTGCCGAAGGATTTAGCTGAAGACAGCATGTTTCCATTTAAGGGTTCAGACTCCATATTTGTGAAGGTAAGCTTCAAAATTGGAGACGAAAAACTCTTCATAGAGAAGTGGCGTGAACCTGAAAAACAATGAAACTAGGCTTATTCTATTAAGCGTTTATTAAACCCTTTTTAGGTAACAATAAAATATTCGCCCGCAAATTTTATAATTGGAAAGTGTATGGTTTGCCGAGTTTAAAATCAATTTTGAAAGTTATTAGAAAAGAGCTGAAGATAAAGGAAAGGGTGAAGGAGAAGACTCAAACTGGCATGAGGAAGATGACAAGCCTATCGAAACAGGCAATACTTTTAATCCATCAGAAAAGGGTTAATGAGGCTAAAAGACTTCTTGAAAAGGCTAAGGAAGCCCTTACAGATCTGGAGAAGGTTGCAGAGGAATATCCAGAATCTCTCAACACAAGTTTATTTAATGCAGCCCTACAAGAATACGCTGAAGCGAAAATATTTCTAACACTCGTTGAACAGAAGCGTTTTGCAACCCCTAAGGAAATCAACGTGCCATCCCTAGACTACGTGCTTGGACTTGCAGATGTCATCGGAGAGTGTAGACGTTTAGCCCTAGACTCCCTACGAGAGGGCACAGCTGAAAAAAGCGAATGGTGTCTAAAGATTATGGATGAAATATACACGGAGCTTATGGCTATGGATGAAGCTTACATGCTTGTTCCAGGGCTTAGAAGGAAATGTGACGTTGCAAGAAAAATTATAGAAACCACACGGGGAGACCTAACCCATGAGGTTAGGATGGAAAAGCTTGAAAAACTTTTGAAAAATTTTGAGATGCAGAGGCAAAGAAAAAGAAAGGAAGCTGAATGAGTCTTTCCCATGCGAATAAGCCTTTCTCTATCGAAAAGGCCCATAGGGCACAGGTTCAACTTTCTAAACGTATCATCTTCAAGGATGTTTTGCCAGATCAAATTCGCTACGTTGCAGGCGTTGATGTTTCTTATTTTGGAAACCTGTCAATTGGAGCCGTAGCAGTTTTAGATTACGCCACCCTAATCCCGTGTGAAGTGCAAACAGCAACGTGTGAAACTACGTTTCCCTACATTCCAACGCTCCTTTCCTTTAGAGAGCTTCCACCTGCAATTCTATGCATTAGAAAGTTAAATAAGCAGCCTGATGTATTCCTAATAGACGGCCATGGCTACGCCCATCCATACAGATGTGGACTAGCAAGCCATTTTGGGCTCGTTCTATCCAAACCAACAATAGGCGTTGCAAAACGCAAGCTTGTTGGAGAATTAGAAGACTTCAGCGAAGATTTTTCATATTTGAAGGAGAAAGATGAAATAGTGGGCGCAGCCATAAAAGCTAAACCGAAATCTAGGCAGGTTTATGTAAGTGTCGGACACATGATCTCGCTGGAAACAGCCGTCAAAATAGCTAAGCACTGCATACGCCAAAGCAGCATTCCTGAGCCAATAAGAATAGCCCATCAGGCAGCAGCCGTGGAGAAGAGGAAAATTAAAACACATAGGTTAGATCGCCTGTAAAAACCATAATAGCTTTAATATGCTAATAGAGAATAGCCAATTTGGATGTGCGAAAATTGCTTCATCCTAAACTTAGGGTTTTAGCTGCCAAAATACGGGATGAAAAACTTCGAAGGAAAGTTGTTGAACTTCTTGAAAATCCAGTTTTTGAAGTTGAAGGCCGAAAACATTCAGGTTTACCTCTAGAGATTTCTCCAGCCGGATTGTCCCATCACCATTGCTATACTGGAGGTTATATAGAGCATGTTGCATCCTCTGCCAACTTGGCACTAGCATTATGCAACTCTGTGGAGAAAATCTATCATGGAAAGGTGAATCGAGACCTTGTTTTGGCAGGCATTCTGCTCCACGACATATTTAAACCCCTAACATACATGTTGAATGAAAATGGAAGTTACGTTTCCACAAAACTTGCAGACTATATGGACCACCTTTCACTCGTTATAGCTGAGCTTGTGAGAAGGGACTTTCCTCTAGAGCTCATCCACATAGTTTCATCCCATCATGGAGATTACGGTCCAATAAAGCCGCGCACAGTTGAGGCTTTAATCTGCCACCTAGCAGACATGATGGACTCAAGGTTAAACGGCGAAATACTAAACGCAGCTGGAAACCTGGCGAAGAAAGCTTTAGGCGAGGAAATTCCTGGATTAACACCTAAGGAAGCTTTAGAAATAATACGGTCTAAATTAAATGAAGGCTTGGATGGAGTGGCCAAAACTGTTGAGAAGATAAAACTGAAGAAGAAGCGCGGCGTAAAACTTAAAAACTTTTCCAGAAGGAAATGACTTGGCGGTGAAGCTATATGGAAATAACATTTGAAGAGTTTCAAAGGTTAGATATGCGGGTTGGAAAAATTTTAGAGGCAAATCAGATTCCAGGTTCGAGGAACCTCATAAGGATGATTGTAGACTTCGGAGGCGAAAAAAGACAGGCTGTGGCAGGCCTGCTTCAATGGTACAAGCCCGAAGAACTTGTGGGAAAAAAGTATGCTTTCATATTGAACCTTCAGAGGAGAAAGTTCATGGGCGTGGAATCTCAATGCATGATTTTAGCAGCTGAAGATGAAAAGGGAAATGTTGTAGCCATCAAACCTGAAAAGGACATTGCTGAAGGAAGCAAGATACACTAGCTGACCGGCGGATTACCCCGCTTATTTACTTCGCCTGTTTACTTAATTCCAGCCAAATGTTCAACCATTTCTGGTGTTAAATCAAGCCATTTTGCAAGGCCGTCCGCCATTTCCTGGTTATTCTTAAAAATTATCCGTAAATAGGGTAGAAACTCCTTAACAGCTCTGTTGGCTGAAATGTGGCATCTGCGTCTAATTTTCCTTCCTATTTCAAGCTGCACGGCTCGCTCCGCCTTCGACCTTGAAAGCATCTGTATCCGCTGTGGAAAACGAAAAGGCACCCATCCAACAGTTTTTGTTTTAGCCCTAGCCATCGCCACGCCTGCAGTCATAAAGTCAACCACATAGCGTATGAAACTCCAGTCCTGGGTGGTTTTTATCCTACCCCTATAGACGTCAGCCATTGAAAGGGCATCCATAGCCTTTGCCAAGTCATGAGGATCTGATAAGTGTGCAGGCAAATTCTCATATATCCACTCAAGGAGCATGTCTACATCAACGTCTGCCATGTTAACAGCCCTTCTCGCCCCATCACATGTTTTTGCGTAGAAAATCATCCGCAAAACAGTGAATATTTCCTCTTGTCTATCCCTATGGCTTAGCCATGAAACATCATCATATGTTAGGCGTTTCTTACCCTGAGCCAAAGCTTGAAGGTCATTCAAAGCGGAACGTATGTCGCCTTCTGAACGCTCCGCAATAAATTTTAAAGCGTTTTCATCGGCTTCTATGCCCTCTTTTAAGCATATGTTTTTTAAGTGTTTCATGACCTCTTTCACTGGAGGCTTTTTGAACTCCACTAGAAGGCAGTAGTTGCGCAGGTTTGTAAACCTCGGATCATAAGCGCTGTTTGCTATAAGCACTATTGGACACTGGGCAGCCTTAACAATTTCAGTTATTGCCTTAACCCCACCCTTATCAGCTGTTCCAGTTAACCCGTCAAGTTCGTCGAAAAGAATTATTCTCCTACCGCCGAATAAAGTGGAGTATTGGGAGGCTAATCCGGCGAAACGCTTAACCGCTTCCTCTGTTCTATAATCGCTGGCGTTTTTCTCTACAAGCTCCAATCTGAGATCATTTGCTAAAGCCTCTACACTTACAGTTTTTCCAACTCCAGGAGGCCCATAAATGAAAGCTGCCCTCTTTTCAGGTATACGCTTATCCCAAGATTTAACCCATTCAACAAGCTTTTCAATAGCTTCTTTATTTCCAACAACCTCTTTTAAGGATGTGGGCTTATGCTTAACAGTCCACGCTGAATACACTTTAAACCCTTCTAGAACCCCTCATTTCGTAGGCTGCCTCCACCAGCCTAGCCAGAAGAGCGCTAAGCTGAATCTCCTCATCTGCACCTTCCACAAGCCTGTAATCTATTTCTCCAGCTACGTCCGCCAGCTTTATCTTCCAAGGCTCCGGGATTTCAGCCCTGAAAATTTCCGTGTGGATCTGACGGATTATGTCGCTTCCTGCAACTCCATATTTCTGAATCATCTCCCGCAATTGTTTTCTAGCCTCTAAAAAGTTGCCTTTCATCGCCGTTTCAATCATTTTCTGCACATCAGCTGGATTCGCCCTTCCAGCTATTGAGTAAACTATTTTCGCGTCTACAGGCTTCCCTAAAGAGGCTGCAGCCTGCAGTGTGTTTATAGCCCTCCTCAAGTCTCCACTGCAAACCTCGAAGATGGCGTCCAACCCCTCACTTAAAAGTTTTACCTTTTCGTTTTCTGCTATGTATCTTAAGTATTTGTCGTGTTCTTCCCTTGGCAAATATGTAAACCTGAAGGGTGCACATCTGGACTGTATGGGCTCTATTATTTTCCCACTGTAATTTGCGCATAATATGAACCTGCAAGTTTCAGTGTAGCGTTCCATAGTTCTCCGCAGGGCCTGCTGGGCATCTGCAGTCATGTTATCCGCCTCGTCAAGAATCATTATTTTGAATGGGATCTCGCCTATTGACCTAACCCTTGCAAAAGTTTTCACAGTTTCACGTACAACGTCGATTCCCCTTTCATCGCTTGCATTTAACTCCATGATGAACTCTCTGTAATTTTCTCCATACAGATCCCTTGCTAAACAGAGGGCAGCCGTTGTTTTCCCAGTTCCAGGGGGACCTGCAAATATGCAGTGGGGCACATTCTTGGATTTAACGAAACTTTTTAACCTTTCAACTATATCTCTCTGGTCAACCATTTCATCCAACTTTTTAGGCCTGTACTTTTCAGCCCACATTTCAAAGCTCAAATTATAAGCCTCCTTCCATAGCTATAATTGAAGGCTTGTTTAATAAACGCTTGTGATTCGTCGCTACTCCAAAGTTTGAGCTGAACTTATATCCTCAACGGTTTTATTCAGCGTAACCTCTGCAACGTTCCTGCTGTACTCTATAATTCTCCTAGAACTATCAAAGATCAGCATGAAAATTGAGGAAATGTGAGGGTCAAGCTTTTTGCTAGATATTAAGGTTATAATGTTATTTCCAGCCATGGCAAGAGGCTCTATTTGAGATATTATGCTATCTGCCTGTTTATAATCCCATTTGAAGGATGCTTTAAGAGAATCCTCAAATAGCCTGTGCGCTAAAGAGTTAAAGTTTAGAATTTGAGAGTAAATCTCTTCATCCACTGGTTCCTTAATGAAAAGTGTTTGATTTTCAATTATCCTTCTTAAGGCAATTATGTTATTAACTATGTTCCGCGCGTTTTCAGCTACACTTTTCACGTCGTTAACAATGATTCTGTAGGCCAAAAACTCCTTAGGCGTTTTAAAGCCCAGCTCCCGGAAAAGGTTTCGCTCAACCCCAAATTTTAGTTGGCGAACAACGTAGAGATTCAATCTGTTAACGTCGTTGTAGGCGTTTAACACGTTTTGAATCAACTCCTTGTCAGCGTCTTTTAAGGATAGGATGGCGTCCCTATGCGCTGAAAGGGCTATGGTTGCCATTCTCCGTATAGCCTTTTCAACTGGAAATTCCGGATGTTTTATCAGAATCTGAATGGTGAATTCGCTAGGCGTTTCATCAACTATCTCCGATCCTAAAAGCGTATCCCTAACAAGATTATTAATAGCCGCTTTAAAACTTGAAAAATTTTCTTTACCTTTGAAATGGATGCGCATCAAATCGGCTCCTGTAACGTATAAAGCTTTTATTTTGCGGCAAACTGACCCTAAATCGTCTTTAGGTTCAACCCTAATCCAGTACTCCTTTTTAACCTTCCCAATCTCCTCGCTTCTTTCAAAAGCCTTCTCTGGAGCTAATATTAAAGAGAAGTCATCTGACAATTTGAAAAAAACTTCGCTTCCCCCCTTTAAACCTGCATCTTGAACCCATTTTTTAGGTAGAGATACTATGTACGATCCTCTTCCAGTACATTGAATCCTTCTATGCCCAAACTCTTTAAGGCTCATAATTTTCCTCACTATATTTCATTTATTCTATGACATTCATTACCCGATATATAAATGATTTACAATAAGTTTATATCAGCCTTGATAAAGTACATAGCTGATTTTAGGTTTCACACCGTAAAGTTTGAGGTGTAAAGGTGAAAAAATGACTGAACGTGTTTCCAGGAACAGCTCCTACCTTAACGGAAAATCCACCACAGCTACAACAACTCGCGTGAAAGATGTAAGTGCAGTAAGTGGAATGTGTCCCATATGCATCCATGACTGCCCAGTAATTTGTGAGATTGGACTTTCAGCTTTCAGGGGTAGGGAAGCCCTATACCCAGATCCTGCGCAATTCGGGTATAGCACAGCTGGAGCTCTAAAAGACTGGGGGCTAGACTGGTCTCATTTTAACATACAGGCCAGCCTATTCGAAGTTCAGGGAGTGGAAGGAAACCCTGAAACACCACTTTTCCCAAAGGTTAACATAGAAACTAGCGTGGGAGGAATTCCTCTAAAGATACCGGTTTTGACGGGAGCCTTCGGCTCAACTGATGTTGCAAGGCTGAACTGGGAGGGCTTAGCCATAGGCTCAGCCATATCTGGCGTAATAATAATTATTGGAGAGAATGTATGTGGAATGGATCCTGAGGCCCAATTTACAAACGGCAAAGTAACCTACTCGAAGGAATTGAAGCGGAGAGTTGAAACATTTAGAAAATTCTGGGATGGAGAATACGGCGAGATAGCCGTTCAAACAAATGTTGAGGACCAGATAATGGGTGTAGATTCATATGCAATTTCAAAACTTGAAGTGAACGTCATTGAGAGGAAGTGGGGTCAAGGGGCAAAGGCCATAGGTGGGGAAGTGCGCGTTGGAAACCTGGAGAAGGCAGTGATGCTGAAGAAAAGAGGCTATATAGTAATACCAGATCCTGAAGACCCATCTGTCCAACAAGCTTTCAAGGGAGGAGTTTTCAAATCCTTTGAAAGACATAGTCGAGTCGGTACGCCTAACTTGAAAAGCTTCATAGAAGATGTAGAATGGCTTAGGAAGCAAGGCGTCAAACATGTAACTCTCAAGACAGGCTCCTACAGGCCTTCAGCTGTTGCATATACAATGAAAATTGCTTCAGAAGCAAAGGTTGACGCTGTACACTTTGACGGCGCAGGCGGCGGCACAGGCATGAGCCCTGTTCCAATGATGGACGAGATGGGGATACCAACAGTTTACTTAGAGGCCGTTGTACTAAAATGCGCTCAAATCCTTAAGAAGAAGGGACGATACGTGCCTGACATAATTATGGCAGGAGGTTTTATAAATGAAACCCAAATCTTAAAGGCTATAGCTTTAAGCAACTTCGGAGAAGAACCCTTTGTGAAGGCCGTCTTAATGGGACGCTCGCCTCTGACAGCCGTAATGAAGGCAAACTACTTCAAAAAGTTGGCAGAAGAAGGGAGACTCCCCCGAACTTTTGTAGAGAAGTACGGCGATACTCCTGAGAAGTTCTTCATCGCCACAACAGAACTCAAAGAGAAGTACGGTGAACGCTTCAAAGATATACCCTGGGAGGCTGTAGCCCTTTACACCTATCTAACAGACCGTGTGGGAGTGGGATTAAAACAACTACTTGCAGGAGCTAGAAAGTGGAAGCTTAAACTGATAAACCGCAAAGATTTAATGAGCCTGTCAGATTTAGCTGCTAAAGTCACAGGTATACCATTACCCCATGAAGCTGAACAGGAAACCATCGAAATGATTCTAGACTAAAACCCTCCCTCGACTGAATGCAATTTCCCATTAAAGCGCCCCAATTTGGCTTTTGTATAGGCTTAGACCCATGCTTAAAGAAGTCATTTTCTCATTTGTGCGTGCCTTCAATGGTCAGGTAAATATAAGATTTATAACGTTTCAAAATATTAGATGACCTGCCTTTTTCTTCGAAAATTTAAAATACGACGGTGAATGCGATGGACCTTTAAATCCTTCCTAAGGCTTCCATTGCTTCATATATTTTTTTAACTGCTGTTGTATAAGCGGCTGTGCGGAGGTTTATGGGCTGCCGAGTGGTAAAGAATGTGTCTAGGGTGTGTTGTTTTGCTGTTTGATATACTTCTTTGAAGGCATTTGACATGACCTGTCTGAGTTTTTCATCGATTTCTTCTTCTGTCCAGTAGTAGCCCAATCTGTTCTGAACCCACTCGAAATAGCTTACAGTTACGCCGCCAGCGTTTGCAAGGACATCTGGCAAAACTATTATGCCCTTCTCCTGCATTATTTTATCTGCTTCCGGGGTTGTTGGACCATTT
Organism: Candidatus Bathyarchaeota archaeon; assembly: GCA_037440545.1. Classification (GTDB taxonomy): domain Archaea; phylum Thermoproteota; class Bathyarchaeia; order Bathyarchaeales; family Bathycorpusculaceae; genus JAVZIQ01. The sequence goes on along the minus strand of JBBITX010000019.1, from coordinate 9,159 downwards.
GCAAGTTCAACTACAAGTTTCGCTTTGATATCATCTGCATTTTCCTTTGTTATTTGATTTTCTAAGGCTGCAGGTATGAGGATATCACAGTCAATTGTTATTGGGTCAGAGTTGTCGATCTCTCTGCTTCCTGGAAAACCTTTAACTGTATGCCTTTTTTCTTTATAATCCGCGAGCTTTAAGGGATGTATTCCATCAGGGCTGTAAGCGCCTCCGGTGGAATCGCTTACAGCGACAATTTTGCATCCAATTTCATATAAATATTGAGCTATGGGCTGAGCAACGTTTCCATAACCCTGTATGGAAACGCGTGCGCCTTTTAGTGGAAAGTTGAAAGTTCTGGCAGCTTCAACTGTGACGAAGTAGCCTCCGCGGCCTGTTGCTGTTCTCCTTCCAACGGAACCTCCAATGGATAAGGGTTTGGAGGTTATCACTCCAGGCTCATATTTCCCAATTATTTTGTAGTATTCATCTGCAAACCATCCTATGATTTGGGCGTTAGTTCCTACGTCAGGTGCGGGAACGTCAACATCCTGGCCGATGAACCTTGCTATGGCGGATGCATAGGCCCTTGTCAATCGTTCAAGTTCTTTTTGCGACAAATCTTTGGGGTTGCATGTTACCCCTCCCTTCCCGCCTCCAAATGGAATTCCTGCTAAAGCGTTTTTTATACTCATCCAGAAGGCTAACGCTTTAACCTCTTCTAGGCATACGCTTGGATGATATCTTACTCCGCCTTTAGCAGGGCCTCGAGCTGTGTTGTGGCGTACACGATAACCTGTAAAGTTTTTTAACTTTCCATCATCCATCTTTACAGGCATTGAAACAATAAGCACATGCTCAGGATTTGCTATTGCCTCTACGATTTCAGGTTCTAGTTTCAGTATTTCGGCTGCTTCATAAAGGGGTTTAAGCGAACTTTCATAAAAACTATCCGTGTTTGAATACTTCATTTAACATAACCCTAACAAATTATGGTTAGAATAGGAAACGGTTTTACTGGCTATTAAAGGTTTCATTAAACTTCAAAAGGATTTATCATGGATTATTTTCATAAGTTAAAGGAATTTTGTATGTATAAAATTTAAGAGTTAAAAATTTACTTCACTTTTTTAGACTATACTTTTTATATTTCGGCTTAGAAGGATTAGAATCGAGGGGAGAGTTGTTGCAGCTAAGCGTTTCAAGCAAAATTAGGGATTTAGATTTTATGTTTGAGAATTCACCAGTTAGGGTTATAGCTAACCGTAGCAGTCCTGAGATTCGTCTTGCAGGGTTAACAGTAGGGCCTTTTGAGGAGGGAGGAGAATATGAGGTTTATTATTGGGTGGCTCGTGAGCTTGAAAGGTCTGGTATTATCCGTTTCAGAAGCGAGGAGCTTCTGGACACTTCTAAGCTTTATAAGATTCAATGGAGGGAACGTGTCCAGTCAGCTGGACAAATTTCTGAGCTTCCAAAGGATTTCTACCCTAAACTCAGAAGACATCTTTCAGAGCTTAAAGAGAAAGCCGGCAAAAATCCTGAGAAAATGCTTGAATATGAAAAGGCGAGACAGCTCGCCATCGACGTCTTAAATATGCGTTTAAAGAAGATATTGGCTATAGCTTCAGCTCCAGCTCAGACAGAACAGTTTCTAAAAAACTTCACTGCAGAGGAAAGAGTCCTATACGAAAAGGTTTTCAAGCTTGTAAACACTTGGAAAACGCTGATGCTGCAATATGAGGGGGGTGGAGAAGGATGACTGAAGAGCTGCAGGTTGTAGACCCTGAGGAACGTTTTCTGGAGCTTTTTAAAGCTGAGAAATATCGCCATAGAATTTCACAGCTTGCAGTTTCAGGGAGAAATTCCCTTATTGTAGATTTTGAGGATATATTAACATTCAACCATAGGCTTGCAGACATGCTCCTGGAAAAACCCGATGAATACCTTAGACATGCTGACAACGCTGCACAAAACCAGCTGGCAATTGAGGCCCCTGAATACGCAGAGAAACAAAAAGTAACTGTGAGAATTGTTGGGCTTCTTGAGGCTACCCCCCTTAGAAAGCTGGGAGCAGCTCATATTGGAAAGCTCGTTATGATTGAGGGAATAGTTGTTCGCTCAACTCCTGTTAGGCCTATGGTTATGAAGGCAGCTTTTAAATGTAGAGGTTGTGGAAACATAACCTATGTTGACCAGGCTGGGTCCTTCCTTAAGGCTCCTTTTGCATGTTCAGATCCGTCTTGCAGGAGAAAGGGACTTTTCGATTTTATACAGGAAGAGTCCACATTTATAGATTCCCAGGATCTCCGCATTCAGGAAAGACCAGAGGATCTTCCACCTGGGCAGCTGCCTAGAACATTACATGTTAAGCTCGTTGGAGGCGAAATAGTTGATGTTGCAAGGCCTGGAGACCACGTTTCGGTTGTGGGAATAGTCCGAGCTTCAGCCCCTTCCATGCCGAGGGTTGGAAAACTTCGCACCTTCATATTACATTTAGATACAAACTCTATTGAGGTTTTGGGGAAGGAGCCTGAGGCTACACTTCCATCTCCAGAGGAGGAGAAGCAAATTCTTGAGCTTGGAAAAGACCCTTGGATTCACCGAAAAATAGTAAGCTCTATCGCCCCATCCATTTACGGATACGACCATGTAAAAGAGGCTATTATGTATTTGCTTTTCGGAGGGGTCCCGAAAAGCCTTCAGGACATAACGATTAGAGGGGAGTTAAACGTATTATTGATAGGTGACCCTGGAACAGCTAAGTCTCAGCTTCTTCAGTACGTGGCGAGGGTGGCGCCGAGGGGACTTTACACTTCTGGAAGGGGTACAACAGCTGCAGGTTTAACAGCTGCCGTTATTAGAGAGAAAGGGGGAGGTATGAGCCTTGAAGCAGGAGCCCTTGTGCTTGCAGACAAGGGTATAGCATGTATAGACGAAATTGACAAGATGAGACCTGAAGACCGTGTGGCAATCCACGAGGCTATGGAGCAACACACTGTTTCAGTTGCGAAAGGAGGCATAGTGGCAACATTAAATGCTAGGACGGCTATCCTTGCAGCCGCAAACCCCTCATTGGGAAGATATGAGCCCCGCCGTACAGTGGCTGAGAACATATCATCACTGCCCGTCACAATCCTTTCAAGGTTTGACCTTATCTTCGTTTTAAGAGATATCCCAAGCAAAGAGGTTGATGGAAAAATGTCAGAGCATATTTTAGAGATGCATAGGAAAGGCTTAACCCCTGTGGAGCCTCCAATACCTTTGGACCTTCTCAGGAAATACATAAGCTACGCTAAGGGAATAAAGCCTTCATTAACAAACGAGGCGCTTCAGCGCCTCCGAGACTTTTATCTAGCCATGCGTTCAATAAGTGAAAAAGAAGGATCACCAATAGCCATAACAGCTCGCCAACTTGAATCACTTGTAAGGTTGGCTGAAGCTAGGGCGAGGGCAGCCCTAAGAAGCGAAGTTCTAGCCGAAGACGCGGAAGCCGCTGTAAACATAATGAAAAGATCCCTCGAAGAGGTTGGAATAGACATTTCCTCCTACAAGTATGATATAGACCTAATAATGACTGGAAAGCCGAAAAGCCTTAGAGATAAACTGCAAAATGTTCTCTCAATTCTGGCAGAGATGGAAAGGGAAACAGGTCTTGTTGAAAGAGTTGCATTATTAAACAGATTGGAAGCCGAATTCAAAATTCCAAGAGCTGAGGCTGAACGCCTAATAGCACATTTACAGCGTGAAGGAACAGTTTATGAGCCTAGGGAAGGGTACCTAAAAAGGACTTAAAATTTCAAGTGAATAGGCTAAAGGCACCAATAGAAGTCCAATCTCCCATAATAGTTGTGAGGTGGGTGGAAGAATTGTCAAAATGGTTAAAAAGTTATTTAATTTTAGCTGCGGATTAGGAGATGTAGGTGATTTTTCTATCTTCCTCTCTTTTCATCTCCTCAGCCTGTAATGCCCTTTTCTCTTCAATTTTCTGCAGGCGGGCAACCATGCTTTCGGATTTAGCAATTTCTTCATCTAAACCTGACAAGTCGACTTGAACGTTTAAAATTCTCTGCAAAACTTCTAAAACACTTTTAGCCGCTTTAGGGTCTGGTATGTAACCTCTGGTTTCTCCTAGGAGGCATAGTGCATCAATTTTTCTAAAAGGTGCTAAGCCTAAAATTAATCCAGCTGTTCCAACAATTGGGCTTCCCATGGGGCTTGTGATGGCATTTGCCTGAAAAGCACATTCTAAAAGTTTCTTGGTTGAGGCTGCAGCTATAACTTTTGGTTTATCCTTGGTTTCTACTCTGTAGCCGCCTATCGTTATAATTAGTTTTACGTTGTATTTTTGGGCGAAATCTAAAAGCTTGTTTGATATTTCATATTGCCCCTCAATTGTTTGTGCCTGGCTATCTCCTGTGAAAAGTATTAGGTCGCTCTCCCCCTCATTGTTCTTCCAGTAATAAAATGTTCCTCTTAGAAGCCTTACACTTCCCTTTCTACTTACAAGGACAAAGTATGGGAAATGAGGCGAATAAAGATGTGCAAATTTTTCAGCTTTCAACTTTTTTATTAGATAGCGCACTGCAATTTTGCCTACTAGGCCTAACCCTGGAAGCCCTTCAATCATAATGGGGTTCTTTAAATCAACTTTTGAAAATTCCTTTATGAAGGTCTCCTTCATCCCCCTGCCTCCTTCTTCTTTAGGGCCATCCTATACTTTAAGTATTTATCATCAGGAGAAAACTTCGGAGGATGTGGAACACGAACTTTTCCTCCACAGTATGGGCATTTATCCTGCTTAAGCGTGTATTTCCCGCATTTTTCACATTTCCTTAAAAGCCAGACCACTATTTTTCCCTTCTGAAAACTCCTTCTCCTCCAGCCTTAACAATGTTTGAGACCACTGCTTCACCGACTTTTTGCAGCAGGGCTTCTGCATGTTTATAGTTGTCAGCTGAAACTTCAATACAGTATTTTGGCGCGGCAACCACGTAAAACCGAACTTTCGCGTCTCTAACCCTCTCGTATTTTTTAGCGTTGATGAAAGCCTCCTTAATGACGTTCACACCATTAGGCTTGACGCATCGAAGTTCAACCACCCCCTTAATCTTAACCATTGGTAAGCGTATTCTCTCTTTGGCAACTTCAGCGAATATGTTTGCAAGTTCATCTGTCACCCCTATCTTTTTTAAAACTTCAACGCCTTCTCTTGCGATTTTTTCAAAGCCCTCATAAAGTCCATACTCCTTCTCTATAATTGCGCCAGCCTTTTCATAAACCTCTTTAACTGGTAAGCCTGCCTTCTCAGCAACGCTTCTAAGAAGGGCCTCAGCTTTCCTATCCCTTTTCCATGAAAGCATCTTCTCTATTCTTTCCCTTTTAGTAACCCTTCTAAGGGATAGGTCTATATGCCCTTTCTCCTGGTCAACTCGTAAAACCTTTAAAACAACCTTCTGTCCTTCCCGGACAAAGTCTCGGATGTTTCTAATCCATGAAGATGCAACTTCGGAAACGTGGAGAAGCCCATTTTTCCCGTACTCGTCAAGCCTAACGTAAGCTCCGTAATCGGTTACAGTTTCCACTGTTCCAATAACCAGATCTCCAACTTCAGGCCATTCCTGTCTCTTCAAAGCCATTTTCCATCTCACTCAAAAGATGCAACCACTTCGCCCTTAAATATTGCCCTCCCACCTGAAGGTTCAGCAAGTTCAGCTCCGCAAACGTTGCAGTTAACCCTATTAACAGCGTGGCTGAAAATTATCTGTTCATTGCCGCATTTTAAACACTTAACCCTTAAAAAACTGCTTCTCGGCCTTGGAATAAGTTTCTCCCATTCAGACATAATAAATAGCCTCCCTTCTTATTTTAAGCTATTACAAGCTTCCTTAAACGTACACCCTCTTTATGCCTAGTGTAGCCGCAAACCTTACATTTCAGCTTTAACGTTTGCTTCTTAGTAGTTTTAGCAAACTTACGCTGAAGGGGATACTTCTGGCCTCCATAACCCTTCTTTTCCCTTTCATGGTGGCGTTCACCCTGGGCTAAGGCTCTACGCTTCCCAGCCTTATAAAGGGCCACCGCGTGAACCTGGTGTGTCTTACACCGAGGGCAGTAAGTTCTAATCTCCTTAGGTACATTCATCGCAGCCACACAACCTCGCATAGAAGGCATACATCCTCATATACTTTTTCCAAAATTTAAAAGAAAAAGAGCGCCAAGTTCGATGGGGAAAAGTTTTATAAACCTAAATTTTGAACATACTAGGCAAAATGGGAAGATAAGTTAAACTTATGTTTGAAGTTAGCTTCAGCTTAGTCTGCATTAACCATGTATGCTAACCTTTGTTTTATGAGAATTTTTGCGTTTTCAAGAGGAATTGATGCTACATCTTCAGCTTTGAAAGGCCCATAGGTCTTCATGTCTACTCCGACAATTTCTGGAATGCTCTGTGAAAAACGTAAAACAACCATTCTTTTGTTCTTATCTTGCGGTTTAATTAGGCGTCCTTCAAGAAGGGCGTTTAAAAAGTTTTGGTAATTTTCAGTTTGGGATAAAAGTTCGGAATAAACCTTTTCTTCATTTTCCAGTAAAGTGTCATGTGGAACTTTTTGTTTTGAGGATGCTTTTGCAACTATTTTTTTATATCGAATACGAGCCAATGCGCTTATTAAACGTTTAACATTTTCTTTCTCAGTTTTAAGGAGGTTGGCCTTAGCGGTTTTTTTGTCGAGCATTCTGCCTTCTTCAAGGATCTTTTTAAAGTATTCAGCAATTTTTGAGTAGAATTCTTTAGGAAGTTTTTGAAGTTCAAGGGTTTCGCATTCTTTTTTCCAAATGTTGTAAAGTTCATCATACATTTAGTTTAATACCTCCGCTTTATTCTTGCATAAAAGCAGCAGGGCTGCGGCTGTTGAAAGCTCAACTTTCCTTGATTTGTATGGGCCAAAGGTCTCCTCGTTAAGCCTAAATTCCGGTGCATCATAGACGAAGACTTTTATTTTGCCCTTTTTGAAGGCTATTGCCTCCTTAAACGGGTCGAAGCTTTCAACGTTTGAGGCTGAAAATTTAACTTTTTTGAAACCTGTTTTTCCATGTAAGGTTTCAGGCAGCCTTATTAAACGGTGAATGTCTGTTGTAACCACCGTGTCTATTTTAGATGACTTTGCACTTGCCACATGTTCAACTATTTTTGTCCACGTTTTAAGACCTAACCCTTTAATGCTTCCAAGCATTTCTAATCCTGCCCCATTTTTAAAAAGCACATTTTTTTCTTGCAGAATATTTTTTGCAACGTTTCTTTTAACGCCTATTCCCATTAATTCCTCTTCTGTTGCTTTTTTAAAGAACTCGGATAGGCCAATGCTAATACGTCTTCTCCAACCCTGCATGCTTTCCTTCTGCGTTCTAAACGTTTTGTCTTCTATGAAGTTTGAGGTTTCTAAACCTAAACCCGTTAT
>JBBITX010000019.1:0-1620 GCA_037440545.1 Candidatus Bathyarchaeota archaeon | reverse complement strand
TTCTAAACGTTTTGTCTTCTATGAAGTTTGAGGTTTCTAAACCTAAACCCGTTATGTAGTCTACTATCTCCTTTCGGGCTATTCCGTCAAGAGTTTTGACAGCCTCACATTCGACGTGGACGTGGTAGCCTCGATGGCCTGAAAAGAAAACTTTAACCTCATCATTGGAAAGGCCGAAGTCTTCCATCAGCATGTCTAACAGCTTTATTGTTTCCTCTTTAGCAGAGGCTAGACAATTCTCACACGGCCATGTGGTAACTGTGAACTTTTCACCTTCGCAGATGGGGCACCTCTCCGGAACAATTCCTTTGCCGGAAAAACCGCATCCTCCACATGTCCATTCGTCGTGAATTTTGTCGCATCCTGTTGGAATATGATCTGCGTCTACATCGAAGATTAAATCTGCCCCAAGCCATTCTTTCCTATCCATTTCAGCCTCTGGATTTTCATAGTAGGCACATGAAAAATAAGCATCTTTAGGAACAAAATCCCGCAGAAAGTAGGCCAGTTCACTGGCGTTTTTAAAAGTTTTGTGGCGGAGCATCTGTCCTTCAAAAGAGAAAAAGCCGAATTCACGCCTTTCCATCATGGTAAAATACTCTGGCAAAGCATTTTCACTATAATACTCGCGAAAAATTTCTTTCACTAATTCGATGGATTTCAAGTGTTCTCATTTAAAAATGGTGGAATTCGGTTTTAAACTTTTTACAGCGTGCCGCGCACTGCATTAATTGATATAGGCCGTTTAATTTCCCCTTTAAACTATGATAAACCCAGAAATTTATATACAACTGGTTAAAGCTACTTTCATACAGTCTAAGTCAAATTGCCCCTGCATGATAAAGTTTAAACAGGGATATGTGAAGGGTTAATGTTTGGGAAAAGAGAATAAAAATTGGATGAAGCTTCTGGCTTTCATCCCATTTATTACACCCCTTTTAATCCTTTACATTTTAGACTCAGCATCCTTCTCTTTAATGTATCCAGGCAGAACTGAGTACATATTTTTTCTATGGCTGTCCCTGCTTGAAATCATAATTTACTGGGAAAAAATTCGAGTTAGAGAAAAAATCAGCCTTAAAGGAGGAAAGAATTTCTTAACCCTTCTAATCATTATTACGCCAACCATATACATCATAACATACATGGTTGCAGCTAACTTTCTCGGAATGGGGCAATTACTCTATGTTTCAACGTATTCGTTTCAACCCAACCCTTTAAAGGGGCAAATGTATTTCGCCCTCTCTTTAGAATACTTAATTTTCGCCATAATCTCCGCCCTAGTAATTATGTCAGTTTATGATTGGAGGGGTTTGGGCGGCCTTTTTGCCCCTCCACTTTTCTTAGGGTCTATAGGCTTCATCTTCCTTGTTGACTGGGCGTTTCCAGAAAGCAGCTTTGGACCCTTCAAGGCATTGGTGCGTCCCACAGCAACCATAGCAGCAATTTTTCTGGAAATGATGGGTTATAAAACTCAGTTAGTTGAGCAGCCAAGCTTTTACGGTCCAATTACAGGTTTAATAGTTTCAGATCCTACACAGAATTTGTCGGTTGGCTTTGGAATTGCTTGGCCATGCGCAGGAGTTGAAAGCCTCTTCCTCTATACTGTAACCTTATTGC
>JBBITX010000018.1:0-23220 GCA_037440545.1 Candidatus Bathyarchaeota archaeon | reverse complement strand
CGTTGGTGTAGTAGGCGTTGGCGTTGCAGGCGTTGGTGTAGTAGGCGTTGGCGTTGCAGGCGTTGGTGTTGCAGGCGTAGGGGCGGTGAAGATGTATGCAACAACTCCTGCAATCACGGCAATTATGATTACAACAGCTATTACCACTGCTTGGATTTTCGTGATTGCACTCCTAGACAAAGATATCACCTGTTTAAATTTCAATTTTTATCTTACTTGTAAGTTTATAATTTTTTTGGTCATGTCTCTCTCCGCAATGCAAATGTGTATTGAGTTGAGTTTTGCAGAGCTTAACCGTTCCATAAAAGCCAATAGCGTTGGGCGGATTTGTTAATGTCTCAGAAAGGGGGCTAAGCACATATGTGTTAAGACTTTTTATACGCTTAGATCTTTTCCATCTTAGTGCGTTATAAAAGTTTCAAACTGGAAAATGCTATTTAAGTTCAAGCTTAAACAGGTGGCAACCGGGAGTGTGAAAATGCTAATTTTTTGATAACAAGGCTAATTTGGTTTTATGGCTTTGCTAAGCGGCATTACTTCTTTTGTAGGCTTGATGTTTGGCTACCTACCTTCACTAACAAGTATAAAGTAACTAATATTAAATCTTAAAATTAAGTCTTAATAATATTAGGTGAAATTATGCGCGAGAGTGCTGTTAAAGAGGATGCTGAAGGTCTTGAAGCCGATAGCGTTTTAATTAATGGTAGAATCATAACGTTAGATTATGCTGATTCGATTGCAGAAGCTTTAGCCGTTAAGAACGGTAAGATCATAGGGGTTGGATCAAATGACACTATAAAGAAGTTTATTGGGCGCAGAACTCAGGTGATAGATTTAAAAGGGTTCACTGCAACGCCTGGGCTTATAGATTCTCATAATCACTTTCCTGGGGCTAGTTCACTTTATATTTTGAATCTAAACTATCCGAACGTTAAAAGCATATCGGATATAGTGGAGATGGTTAGCAGGCAGGTTCAGATTCTTAATCCCGGGGAGTGGGTTCTAGGAAGCGGATGGGATGAGGAGAAACTAATAGAAAAAAGGTATATTTATGCTTCTGATATTGATCCCGTTACACCTAATAATCCTGTATGGCTTGTGCATTCATCACTTCACTTTGGTGTAGCCAATAGCTATGCGCTTAATTTGGCTAATGTAACCCGAGACACCCCTGATCCGCAAGGAGGAATGATTGATAGAAGTTCTGATGGAACACCTACAGGCCTGCTTAGAGAAAGCTCGGCGATGGATTTGGTCAGAAGTTTAATACCGCCATTCACTGAAGAGCAAGAGATCAAGGGTCTCAAACATATGTGCCTGCAATTAAACCAGGAAGGGATAACAGCGATAATTGACCCCGGGATAGGATTTCTTGAAGCAATTGAAGGTGGAGATATTATCAAATGGAATCGCTATAAAAAATTGCTTGAACAAGGAGATCTCTCAGTAAGGGTTTTTGTTCTCTGGCCTTCAGGGCGAAGCGAAAAAGAGGCTCAAGAGCTTATCAATAGGCTGCTTTCATCTACAAAAAATTGGGAATCTGAAATTGCAGATATGCTTATTTCAGGGGGTGTTAAAATGTTTTTAGACGGGGTACCCGGCACGGCATGGACGTATGAGGAATGGAACAAAAACTTTTATGAGAAAGACATAGGAAATTACGGATCCACAGTGATCGATCCTGAAGTTTTTCGTCGTTTAGTAAAAATGTATCATGGTGCTGGGCTGCACATAGAAGTACATGCTGTAGGCGATAAAGCTGTAGATTGGGTTCTGAAGTCTTACATTGAGGCTCTATGGGAGAAACCCATTAAGGGGTTGCGCCACGGCATTATTCATGCTGACGTTCCAACTGACCGAGCTATAGAGTGGATGGCTGCATTGCAGAAAAGTTTTGACGCTGGATATGTTTATGTTCAACCCTCTCTTATGTGGTGGCTTGGCGACTACAGCGCTAGCTATTATGGCCCCAAAAGGTCTCTAAAGTATTGTCCATTAAAAACCTATTTGGAAAAAATGGTTATATGGGGATCAGGCTCTGATCATCCAGTAAACCCTTTATCCCCTAAAATTGGCATCTGGGCATCTGTAACTCGGCAGAGTTTGCTCGGTAAATACGGCGAAAACGTGTTTGGTAATGATCAGTCCGTTGATGTCCATTCCGCTCTGCGCTCCTATACAACATGGAATGCGCATCTGATGTTTATGGAAAAAAAATTAGGCTCCATTGAGGTAGGTAAATATGCAGACATAGCTGTATGGGACAGGGACATATACACAATTCCAGTGGATGAAATAAAAAATCTAAAATGCTTGATGACAATGCTTAATGGCAGAATAGTCTATAAAGCGCCAGAGGCGCCCATAGAAATATATAAGGTACTTAATCGATCTAATGGCTAACAATCCAAAATCAATGCTGGAGGTTTACCTATGAGGCTGATTGAAGGAAAGAACGTGACTAAACGTTTTGGAGGGCTTTCAGCTTTAAAAGACGTAGATTTTTATGTTGACGAGGGTGAAATAGTTGGTTTGATAGGGCCTAATGGAGCCGGGAAGACTACTCTGTTCAATGTGATCTCCGGCACTTTTCCTCCGACATCTGGGGAATTGAGGTTCAAGGGAAGAAACATTGTGGGTCTTAAGCCCCATCAAATTTGCAGGTTAGGAATAGCTAGAACTTTTCAAATACCTAAACCTTTCCCGCATATGTCTGTTTATGAGAACGTTTTGGTGCCTGTTGTTTTTGGAAGAGTAAAAAACAAGGATTTCACTGATGTTAAACAAGAGGTCAGTAAAATGCTGGAAGAGTTTGGCTTAGCTGATAAAAGCATGATGCTAGCCTCTAACCTACCCTTATTTGAACAAAGACTCCTAGAACTTGTGAAAGCTCTTTCCACCAACCCTAAACTTTTGTTACTTGACGAAGTGATGGCAGGTCTAAATCCTGCTGAAACTGAAAAAATGCTTAAAACAATTCGAGAGCTACGTGATAATGGAAAAACTATATTCATGATCGAACACAACATGCGCGCTTTAATGAAGATAGCTGAACGCATAATAGTTTTGCATCATGGATCAAAAATATGTGAGGGACCACCTAAAGAGATAACAAAAAATAAGGATGTTATTGAGGCTTATTTAGGTGAAGCTTATGCTTGACGTTATGAACGTAAATGCATACCGTGGAATGTTACAGGTTCTTTGGAACGTTTCTCTTAAAGTTAAGGAAGGAGAGTTTGTAAGCGTTATAGGCGCAAATGGATCTGGCAAAAGTTCTCTTCTCAGCACAATATCAGGAATTATCCAACCAGTTTCCGGCTCAATATTTTTTAACGGAATTAAAATCAATGGCTTACCTTCCAATAAACTTGTGGAAATGGGAGTTTCATTTGTCCCTGAAGATAAAAAACTCTTTGCGAACTTAACAGTGAAAGAAAACCTTCTATTAGGTGCATATACTCCTAGAGCAAGAGCTAAAGAGGAGGAGATGTTTAAGCTGGTTTACCAGCTTTTTCCAGTATTGAAAGAAAGAGAACGTCAGCTAGCCATGACTTTGAGTGGCGGCGAACAAAGAATGTTGGCTATATCTCGAGCTTTGATGTCTTCACCTAAGTTGTTAATTCTAGACGAGCCTTCCCAAGGGTTAGCGCCTAAAATAGTCATTGAAATTTTCAAGAGTTTGAGAGAACTTAAGATTCAAGGCACAGGCTTATTGTTAGCTGAACAGAACGTTCACCTCGCTGTAGAGGCCGCCGATCGAACTTACGTTCTTGAAAACGGCAGGATAGTTTTGGAGGGATCAGGACACCAACTACTAGAAAACGAGCATATTAAGAGTGCCTTCTTAGGAATCTGATATGGTTAATCAGATAGATGATGTTTGATTTTATCAAAGAAGCTATTGCTGCTTCAGCCTGCTTCCAAAAAGAATAATTTTCTCTTCTTCAGATAAGTTTTGTTTAAAATTATTTAATTTCTCCTCGCCTTTTTTGGTTATGTAGGCTTTCCTATTTCTGATCTCTAAATAGCCTACAAGCTCAAGTTCTTCTACTAATGTTTCTATTACAATCTGATTTAGTGGTGGATGAATGTCCTCTTTTTCAAAAGTTGTGAATTCCTCTAACAATTTGTCTACTTCAATCCCTATTCTTTGCGATACTTTATCTAACAACACCATTTGTCTTCTAAAGTATGGCGTGTCATATCCAACATCGCTTAGATCGAATGCTTCAAGTTTAAAGAGCGCTGCAGTTCTAGGGTCTGGACAAATTGCTGTTATGTCTTTGATCACAACTCTTTCTTCTGGATAAGGATATTTAAAGGCGTTTGGATCTAACAAGTTTGCCATATGGTACGGTGGCTCAACAATGGGCTCCTTTATTGGTTTAAACCCTATTCCATCATATTTTTTCATAGAAGGGTCTCTTTTGCTAACTCCGGCGTACCAGAAGGGAGCATAATATAGGGGTTCTTTATATCTTGGTCCAGCGTATCGAAGCGCCATGACCTTAGGTATCAGCGAAGGCAACACGTCTGGACAGATTTTTCCGACGAGTTTTTCCCCATCAAAAATTACTTCATCGCCGAGTTTATGACCAAACTGGCAGGGATACTTTTCTTCATCACCTAGAAAAGCAACTAAAACAGCTCTAACTTTAAAGGGCATGTTCAAATCGCCGAGCTACTTATTACAGAATATTTTTTTAATAACTTTTTTGGTATACCATTCCAGAGAACTGCTAGAATGTGGGAGTGTAATATAGGGTACTACAGCGTTTCCTAGACTGCCCTTAAGAAAAGTTGTTTAAACTTTTCTCATAGCTTCCGAGAGGAAAACTAGACGTTTTATGAATGGGGAAAAAGCATGCGTCAATGTGAATAGCTTGCAGTAAGAAGTCTACTTAACCTTAGACTACATGAAATGAACCCATATACATAGGTATTTATCCTACATTCTACAAGGACTAACTTCATAACTGAGCACTTCATTCATGAATTCATGTATAATAATTCAAAATAGTATTTTGCGAGCAAAATTCCATTCAGAAGCTAAAACCCTTTTTCTAAATTCTCTTAACTTACCTGGAATGCTAAACGGCCTTTTTCGATAATAGTTTCGCACTCAAAATCCTATTATAGATAAACTCTTAATTAATATCTGAAGATAAATTAAGGAAGGAGTAGGTTTTGGGCTATTTGGCTGTTTGGAAAGTCTTGGAAGAGATGATTATTGACTTACGTAAGCGCGGCGTTAGGGTTCCACCCAGAATAATTGAAGATCTAAGATTCTTGAAAACATTAATTAACATTTTAAAGGCTGATCCATCCCGGCTTGAAACAGGCGAGAAGATTGAAGAATACATTAACAACATTGAAGGTTATCTTATAGCTGAAGGAGAAAGGTTTGGAGAAGACTACATTGAATCTTGGCTTAAAAGGCTTGAAGAAGCAAGCGAAACAATGCCTGAAGAGGAGGAATCAAGGTTTATTCCAGGGCTTCCAAGAGAGCAAAAGTGGATACGAGTCAAGCCTTCTGGAGACATGTCCTCTGAAATTTTGAGGGATATGGCAGGGGAGTTAGATCTTTCATGTGAAATGCAGAAGAATGGATTTCTCTTAATATACGGCGAAGATGAAAAATTGAGGAGTTTTGTCAAGAAGATGGCTACAAAATACGGTTTTAAACCTGAAAAATAGCGTTTAAAAGTGCATAATTGTTAAAAAATGATTGTGAAACACTTTTTATACGGAAAGAGATTACTAGCTCTTAATAGGCGCTTGCCTGTTCCGCTGAGAGGTGAGGGCGCAGTTTAATGCCCTATATCAAAAAAATAGAGTTGAAAGGGTTCAAATCTTTCGGTTATCAGACTCCTAAAGTTGTTTTGGATAAGGGGTTTACAGCTATAACAGGGCCGAATGGAAGTGGGAAAACAAACATAGTTGATGCTGTATTATTTGCGTTAGGGGAGCTTAGCACAAGGAGGCTTCGAGCTGAAAACGCCGCCAAACTGATTTTCTACGGCTCTGAGAAAGCAGGAATGGAAAAGGCGAGAATGGCGAAGGTCATTATACAATTCGATAATAGTGATGGGCGCATACCAGTTGACACGGCAACAGTTACGATATCCCGTGAAGTTTACAGGAATGGTCAAAGTGTATATAGGCTTAATGGGAGGAGAATATCTAGGAGTCACATACTTGAAATTCTCTCAATGGCTGGAATAAGCTCCACAAGCCAAAACATAATTTTGCAGGGAACCATCACAAGGCTAACTGACATAACGCCACTAGAAAGGCGAAAGATAATTGAGGATCTCGTCGGGATAGCCCAATACGAATCTGAAAAGGCTGAAGCTGAAGAAAAACTCCGGGCTGCAGACATATCCCTACGCACAGCCATGGGAAGAATAGATGAAGTTCAGAGGCGCGTTGAAGACCTTGAAAGGGAACGCAACGAGCTTTTACGTTTCAACTTCCTTAAAAACGAGATAAAAAAGTTTGAAGCCGTCAAACTCTCAAACGATATTGCAAAGATAAAGGAAAAAATAGCCTCTAACTCAGCTCAAGCTGAAAAAATTAATAGCAGACTTGAAAAGTTGAAAAACCTACGCGAGCTTCGAAGGCTGAAAAGAAAAGAAATTGAAG
The DNA here is from genome assembly GCA_037440545.1 of Candidatus Bathyarchaeota archaeon. Classification (GTDB taxonomy): domain Archaea; phylum Thermoproteota; class Bathyarchaeia; order Bathyarchaeales; family Bathycorpusculaceae; genus JAVZIQ01. The sequence goes on along the minus strand of JBBITX010000018.1, from coordinate 16,572 downwards.
GCGAATGGCGGAAGCTAAGCTCAGAAATAGTTGAAGAGGGAGGATCGCAGGTTTTAAGGGTTCAAATTAGAATCGGCGAGTTGAAATCCAGGCTTACGGAGCTTGCCACAAAAATAAGCTCTGGAAAATTAAGCCTTGAAGGGTTGAAGAAAGTTAGGGAAAACAGCCTTCAACAGTTCCAGTCAATTAGAAAGCAGATTCGTGAAAACCGTTTAAGAATTAGGCAGTTGAAAAAAGAGTATGAACGCCTATACACAATGATAAACTCGAAACAGGCAGAACATGACGCTTTAGCAGGGGAAACAGCCCAACTTTGGGCTAATCTAGGAGAAAACAGCAAAAAAATAAGGGAAATGGAAGGGAAGCTTGAAAAAAGCTACAAGAGAATTGCACAACTACGCTCAGAATATGCTAAAAGCCAGGAAGCCATAAGAATTAGGATGAGGAGGCTTAAAGACTTAAATGAAAGAAAAGAACGCTTTTCAACAACTTTACGCGAGCTTGGAATATCCCTAGCTGAACTTGAAAAAGTGCAGAGGGAACAGAAAACACAGCTTAAAAACCTCCAGCGAACCCTCGAAAGGAAACTTGCACAGAAGGAAGCAATAGAGAGGGAAATAGCTGAAGCTGGAAAAATTGCCGAGTCAGCAAGAGAAGCCGTTATAGAATTTGCAACTCAAAGGGAGCTTGCAGAAACAGTTACAGCTGAAGAGAAAGCCCTTAAAAGTATGGAGGAGCTTGGAGAATTAGGCGTTATAAAAGGGGTTTATGGAAGGCTGCGAAAACTAATAAAATTTGAAAAACCTTATAAACAAGCAATTGAGGCTGCAGCTGGAGGCTGGCTTGACGCCTTAGTTGTAGAAGACTTCAACGCAGCATTCACATGTGCAGAAACACTTCGAAGATTGAAGCTTGGAAGGATAAAGATAATCCCCTTGGAAGGAGTTACAAACTTTAAACCAATTAAAGTTCCTGAAGGTATAAATATCGCGGGAACAGCGAATTCCTTCATAAAATGTGAGAAAAAATATGAGCCGGCAGTTAACTTCGTTTTCGGAGACACTTTAATTGTGCTGGAGGATAAAACGGCTCTCACCATCTCAAGTGAAGGCCACCGTTCAGTTACAGTTAATGGCGATCTCTACGAGCCTGGAGGTGCACTAGAAAGCGGATACTACAGATCTCCAATAGATTTTTCAGCTATCATACCAAGTGAGTCAGCCGTCAAAAGCCTGGACGAGGCTGTTAAGGCTCTTCAACAACATCTTTCAAGAAGGGAAAGGGACATAGCCTCCCTTGAGGAGGAAGTTGCCAAGACACGTATTGAAACAGCCCGCTTATCAGACGCAATAATAACGCTTGACAGAGAAATATCAAGGGTTAAAAGAAGCATCAAAAGGGCTAAGGCAAACGTTAGGAGGGTTGAAGCCCGCATTAAGCGGATTCAAGGGGAGATTGAAGGGGAAAAAGCAAAAATCTGGAGTTATAGAGCTGAAAGAGGCAAAATTCTTAAAGAGGTTCGAATGCTCCAGAGCGATTTAGCTGCCTTGAGGCGTAAGGTTGACATTTCAAACATACAGGAGATGGAGGTTAAAAGGGAGAAACTAGCCGAGGAGATAATTGTTCTTAGGCAGAAACTTGGAGCCGTACAAACTGAAACTTCAACCCTTCAATCCCAGTTTGACAACGTTTTAAGAGTTGGATACGGAAACGCTAAAATCCAGCTTGCAAAGGTTGAACAGCAAATAAGAAGACTTGAAGAGGATGTGGCAGAGGCACTTCAAGAAAGAGAAAAACTAAACAGCGAGCTTGCACAACTGGAGAAAAGCCGCATTGAACTTTCAAAAACCGTATTTTCAGCAAAGGAGGAAGCAAAAAAGTTTACAGCCCAAATAGATGAGCTTGATAATGAACTTCGCAGGCTTGACACTGAATATGAGGAAGCCGACCGCCTTCTCAACCAGTTTCGATTTAACATTCAAACTTCCCTAATGCAGCTTGAACAATGGCAAAGCCAGCTTAAGCAGCTTGGATACGAAAACCCATTAAACGTTACAGCAAAAGAAGTTGAAGAAGCTGAAACCTCTCTGAAAATGCTCCAGCTTGAACTTGAAAGGATCGGCGCTGTAAACCAGCTTGCCCTATCCCACTACGCTGAGCAGATTTCAAGGTACAAAGAACTTTCTCTAAGAATGAACGAGCTTGAAAGAGAAAAACAGGCAATAATCAAGTTTATGGATGAAGTTGAAAGCAAAAAACATAAGGTTTTCATGGAAGCTTATCGAAAAATCAACGAAAACCTGCAGAGGTACTTTTCAAAGCTTACAGGAGGAGGGAACGCAAATTTAATGTTGGAAAATGAGGAAGATCCATTTTCAGGCGGCATCGACATTATAGTGCAGTTTCCACGTAAACCATCAATAGTTGTCAGCGGAGCAAGTGGGGGAGAACGCTCAGTTGCTGCTGTCGCCTTCCTCTTCGCCATTAAAGACTTCACTCCAGCATCATTCTACATACTGGACGAGGTTGACGCACATTTAGACGCTTATCACGTTTCAAGGCTGGCTGACCTTCTTTTAGAAGAATCGGAAAAAGCCCAGTTTATCGTAATAACATTAAAGCCTGAAATGGTTAACAAGGCTCAGAAGGTTTACGGAGTATACGAGCATAATGGCGTTTCAAATGTTATTTCAGCCAAGTTTCTGGAGGCATCAGGCTAAATGGCCATATCCACAAAGAAGCCATTTTACCTCCGACCTCCATGGAACATTCTCTTCGAGTTTCAGAGGCTTGAAAGGCTCTCTCCATGGAACATAAACATAGCCTATCTACTAACCACCTTTCTTGAAGAGATGAATAAAGCCGGACTAATTGACTTTAGGGCTTCGGGTGTAGCCTTAGACTCTTCAGCATTCATATACCTAATGAAGTCCAAGCTTCTTCTAAAACTTGAAGAACCCATAGAAGCCCCTAAGGCCATTCAAGATTTTCAAATTCCGCCAATTTTACCACCCCTCAGACACGAGTTAACCTCAACGACCATACGACACCTCCTAGAGGTTTTAGATGACGTTTTGAAAAGTGAAGGTTTTTTCCATATGAAGAAGACGGCTTCCCAGCCTGAGCCTCCAGCCCCATTGGATATTCTGCCACAGGTTGACTATTACCTTTTAGAATTTGAGCTTCAAATGGAGAAGCTTTACAGGAAGCTTCATGAAATGGTTAAGGGGTCTGGAATAATAGAATTTTCAACTTTGGTGAAGGGGTCAGACAGGATGGAAGCCATCCGAAAATTCATAATCTTATTATTCCTAGCTCAAGATGGAAAAGTCGGCCTATGGCAAAATGAAGAGACAGAAGAGATCTACATAAGTATTGGAGGATTAGATGCTGCAGGAAGCAGCTGAAACAGAGCAAATAAAGAAAGTTACGGAGACGGAGAAGCTTAAACACGACCTTGCCTTAGTAGAGGCCGCCCTTTATGTTTCAGGCCGTCCCTTAGACCTTAAAGAGCTATGCCAAGTTTTGAAGACTAGGTCGAAGAATAAGGCTAAAAAGCTTGCAAAGATGCTTACCCAAGAGTATGCAAGTAGGAATACAGCCCTAGAAATCCTCGAGTTAAAAGATGAAAGATACGTTTTACAACTTAAAGCCGAGTTTACGCCCCATGTTAGAAGACTTGTGAAAAGGCCTCTTCTATCCACAGGGCCTCTTAAGACCCTGGCGTACATAGCCTTTAGACAGCCTATTCCCCAAAGGCATGTAATAGAAGTGCGTGGAAAACATGCCTACAGCCACATTAAAATTTTGAAGGAAATGGGCTTGGTCACATTGGAAAGGAAGGGGCGGGCATCAATTTTAAGGACAACAGAATACTTTGCAGACTATTTTGGATTAAGCCACGACATATCAGCCATGAAAAGGGAGTTAAGGAGCATTCTTAAGGATGAGAAGGCTTTTAAGGAAGACGTGGAAACAAAATTGAAGGCGTGTTAGACGGATAGGTTTATATGCAAATGATGTGATAGTCAACAAGCCTCAAAAGCTGTTAAAAGGTATGGGAAATGTCAGTTTGGCATGGAGACTTGCATAAAAGGAAGCCTTCAGGCGGCAAAAAAAGGCCCTATAGAGGAAAGAGGAAATTTGAGCAGGGTAACTTTCCAGCAGAGACAGTTTTAGGTGAGCCGGAAAGAAAGCTTGAAAAAGGCAGAGGAAGCAGCATTAAAGTTAAGGTTTTAAGCGAAAAATATGCTTGTGTAACAGATATGAAAACAGGCAAAACTGAGAAGGCTGAAATCCTGCGGGTTGTTAAGAACCCCTCTAATGTTGATTATGATAGAAGGGGCGTTATAACAAAGGGTGCGCTGCTAGAAACATCCCTTGGCTTGGCACGTGTAACCTCGAGGCCAGGTCAGAATGGAGTTGTAAACGCAGTTCTTGTAAGAGAAGGCGAAAAAACCTAGATTATTTTTGAAGAGCTCGTATTTTTAAAAGTTGTTTAGCGATTTTCTTCATAAGCTGGTTTTTAGGCTCTTTTTTGGCTACAAGTAGCATTCCCATTTTAATCCATGGAGCCTTTGAATAGCAAGCCTCTGGAGAAATTTCATGTTCTAAACCCAGCTTTTGAACAGCCTCCTTTAACTCCATAATTTTCGGAGATGGAACAGCCATTTCTTTAGGAACTTTTCTCCCTTCCCCTCTGGTCCTGGTTGAGTCGAAATACGCAGGCCACAAAACAACCTTATCCTGTTTACGCATTAAATCCCTCCAATGTTTATTTGTGGGCAAAGTATGCCGTCAACTTTGCGTTGACGCTTTCAACTCTCACAAAACCGAATCTTTCAAACTGTATAATGTCATTTGGTTTCAGCCTTTTACATGCTTTTTCCGCTATTCCCTCAGCAGTTGAAGCGTCTGGAAGGATAACTTCACATGGCATGTCAGCTCCAATTGGCACCCAATGGATAAGCGGCGCCTCTGCCTTCCTAGCGTCCTCGTAGGACTCACTTATGAAATGTGCCTCCACACTGTAAGCTTCAACCTTCTCGATTTTAATGTTAAATAATTCCATGAGACGCACCACGTTTCCAACGGCCATAACTCCAAAATCCATCCTTGAAACCCAGAAAAGGGCAGTTTTGTCTTCAGAAGGCGTTATAGTGTATTCTCTGAATCCCCTATCCGGATGTTCTGGATGAAGCCTTAGCCTAGCTTTAAAATCCCGTGGAACATTTCTAACATGAAGCTGTATGGGGTTATGCACGAAAAAGTACCTGTCAACTTTTGGATCTAGAATTTTTCTGTTGTAAGCATAGAGGTTTTCCCAGCTTAAAACTACATCTGAGGTTTTCGGTCCAACGTCAATTATAAGTCTCCTTACAGCTTCAGGGGTTATCCCCCGCTTTCTCAAGGCTGCAAATGTTGCAAGCCTAGGGTCGTCCCAATCCTTATACAAACCTTCCCGTAAACCCTGAACTATTTTCGACTTGCTGAGAAATGCGCCCTTAATTTTAAGCCTACCATAATGTATGGCTTCAGGATATTTCCAGCCTAGATGTTTATACATGTATTGTTGACGCACCATGTTGGTTAAGTGTTCCTTCCCCCGTATTATATGGGTTACACCCATCAAGTAGTCGTCTAACCCGCATGCAAAATTGTACAGGGGCCAAACATTATATTTGCTTCCAACTCTTGGATGGGGATATTTTTCAGCGTCTATAACACGCAGGGCAGGCCAGTCCCTCACAGCCGGGTTAGGATGAGTTAAATCCGTCTTTACCCTGACCACGGCTTCGCCTTCTTTGTAGACGCCTTCAAGCATTCGCCGCCACCTTTCCATTTGCTCTTCTGGGGGTAGGCTCCTACATGGACAGGGATGTTGCGCAAGTATTTTTTTCCTGAAAAGTTCTGGTTTACACGTGCATATGTAAGCATTTCCATCTGTCAAAAGTTTCTCCGCGTAATCATAGTATATGGGAATTCTGTCGCTCTGTATGTATTCCTCGTCAGGCTTGCATTGAAGCCAAGCCAGGTCTTCCCTTATTCTGTCGTAAAAATCCAGCACAGGCCTTTTAAGCTTCGGATCTGTGTCTTCGAAACGTAATATGAATTTTCCTTTGTAGATGCGGGCATATTCGTGGCATAGGATTATGGCTCTAGCAGACCCTAAATGTAAAACGCAGTCTGGGTTGGGAGAGAAACGAGTTACAATGTTTTTGTATTCTTCGGCTGAAGGCAGAGGCGGAAGCTTCTTCATTTCCTCTTCCGATTTCTCTTTTAAAAGCGCCTCAGGCCACTTTTCCTCGACCAAGCCTTTCTGTACGGCTTGCGGTAGATTGTTAACCTCATCCACTATTTCCTCAATTATTTTTGTTATCTCTTTGGCTTTGGCCCGCAGTTCAGGTCTTTCCGCTAGTACCTTTCCGACGACAGGACCTTTAAGCGCTTTCCCTTCATGTTTTACGGCGTTTATCAAAGCGAATTTTAGTATTAATTCCCTTAATTCAGCTTCTTCTCTTAGCTCAGGAAAGTTTTACACTTCAATTAGATTTTTCTTTCAATGAGGTATCTTGCAAAGGCGTTTAAGTTTTTTTTCGCTTCTGACTCTGGTAGAAGTTCCTCAATTTTTTTCCAGCTTTCCTCAACGATTTTCGATGCAAAATTTTTTGCGTATTCTATTGCACCATATTTCTGCATTATTTTTATGGCTTCATCTCTGATTTTCTGATTTGAAGTGTGCATTTTCAAGATTTCAATCAGCCTTTCTCTGTCTTTAGCCTGTGCCACTTTAAGCGTGTGAATAACCATTAATGTCCTTTTCCCCTCTGTTATGTCTTGTCCGCGTCCTCCTTTTTTCTCAGCAAATTCTTCTCCTGTTAAATCTAGAATGTCATCTTGTATTTGGAAGGCTACTCCAATGCTTTCTGCAAAAAGCCCAATTTTTTCCACGAGCTCATCGTCTGCACCTGACAGAACTGCGGCTATTCTTGCAGCCATTCTTGCAAGGGTTCCTGTTTTATAGGCGCACATCTGCATATATTCCTCCTCAACAATTTGGTCTGCGCCAGCCAAACCCTTATGCCATGCTATGTCCATTGCTTGTCCAAGGCTTAGGCTTATCATCTCCTCAACATAAATTTCATAAATTCTTGCAAGCTTATCTGCACCTATTCCTTCTCTGTTTGTTATTAGTGGAAGAAGGGGAAGGTAATACATGAGGTTTCCAGCGTTTACAGCCACGTCTAAGCCGTAGATTTTATATGTGCACGGCTTACCCCGTCTAAATTCTGAAGCGTCTTCCACATCATCTATAATTAAGGTTCCGTTGTGGATCACTTCTGGGATTATAGCGTAATCTATGAAGTCATTTGGGTTTTTCCCTAGGGCCTCGCATATAAGGAGGAATAAAGTTGGACGCCACCTTTTTCCACCTCTATCTAGGAACTCCCATATAGGCTCAGCCAAAGCCTTGTTTATGGCTTCAATGTTGTAGGCGTAGCGTGGTGGATTAACCTTGAAAAGAGCAGATTCTCTTGAGAACTTTCTAGGAATATACTTTTCAATAGCTCTATCTATTAGGACAGACTTCTCTTTTAGAAGGCTTTCAATGTTAAAGTTCAAGTAGAACTCCTCCTTGCATAAACTTCTATTTCAAAACCTCTAAGCCTAAGCCAATCTGCTGTTTTGCCTCCTATAATAACGGGTACTTTGCGCAGGGCTTGAACGGATTCCGAACCTGTCAGAAACATGGCATTCCTCAACTCTTCAATAAACATATTAAGCATGCTCTTCGTCTCCTCAACGCCTTTAACAGCTGCTTGCAAAACTGGCTTTGCAAAACCTGCAAGGCTTGAGCCAAGTGCCAAGGCTTTAGCTACGTCAAGCCCGCTTCGCAGTCCTCCTGAAGCTATAACTGGAATTTTCACGTTTTGAACAACCTCAACTATGCTTATGGCTGTAGGTATACCCCAGTCCCAGAAAACGTCGCCCAAATTACGCTGAAAGGTGTTTTCCTTTCCCTCTGCACGGTAAAATTCTACCGCCGCAAAGCTTGTTCCTCCGGCGCCGCTTATATCTATGGCTTTAACCCCAGCTGCCTCAAGTTTTCGCGCTTCTTCAGCGGCGATTCCAGCACCTGTCTCCTTTACTATGACAGGCTTTTCCAACTCTGCAGCCAATTCGCCTATCCTCCCAAGCACCCCTTTAAAGCTTGTTTCGCCTTCAGGCTGGACAGCCTCCTGTAAGGGGTTTAAATGTATTGCAAGGGCGTCTGCCCCTATCATTTCAACCGCCTTTTTCGCCTCTTTAACTGTGTATTCGCGTGTGAACTGCACTCCGCCTAGATTAGCTATCAAAAAGGCTGTTGGAGCCTTCTTCCTTGCCACTTTGAAGGTTTTTTCAAGCTTCACATCCTCTAAAGCTGCCCTCTGGCTTCCAACGCCCATCCCGAGGCCGAGCTCCTCCACTGCCTCAGCTATAACAGCGTTAATTTTTACTGCTTCATGGGTTCCTCCTGTTATGGCGCTAACTATTATGGGAGCTGAAAACTTGTAGTTAAAAACAGTTGTAGATAAGTCTATTCTATCCTTATCAACCTCTGGCAAAGCTCTATGTATTAAGAAAATGTCTTCAAAACCTGTTGTGGTTTTTCTCGCTTCCACATTCCTTTTTAGAGCTATGCGTATGTGATCTGCCTTACGTTTCCTGGTTTTTTCAGCCAAACCTTTACTCCTTCTCTATAAGTGTTCCCTTCACTTTTTCTCCTTTAAGAGCCTTGTAAATGTTTTTCGGCTTTGCGGCGTTAACTATTAGGACTGGAATGCCCTTCTCTACAGCCTTTATAAGCTCAATTATCTTGGCTGACATGCCTCCTGTCACGTCTACTCCACTTGACCCGCCAGCAGACTTCTGAACCTCCTTGAGATCTTCAAGTGTTAAGTGTTCAAACATTTTAGCCTCTCTAACAATTTTGGGGTCTGCGTTGAAAATTCCGTCGACATCCACTCCGACAATTATTTTCTCAGCGTTGAAAAGCAATGCCAGGAAAGCGGTAAGCTGGTCTCCGGATAGTATCGTGAAGCCTAGCTCTTCGTCGAAGACTGCGTCCCCATATAATACCGGAATGAAGCCCATGTTAAGAAGCATTTTAAGTGGGGAATCTTCGAAGCATTTTATCCTTCCATTACGTGTTACCAAGCAGGATGACGGTGAGATGCTTATGGCTGGGATGCCGCGCCAGATTAGGGCATCCATAAGCAGCCCGTTAAGCACTGTCATTACATGATGTGTTTCTGCGAACCCAATTTTTTGAGATTCTTCTTTATAACCCTCTTTTATGCAGTGTTTCTGTGCAATTGGGTGTCCGAAGCTTCCTCCACCGTGAACTATAATTAGTTTTTTAGGGTTTGCTTCCATTATTTCCTCTGCAAGGCGGCTTACCGTCTGCATCTGCACGCCTAGCTCTGTAGTTTTGTCCGTTAGAACTGATCCGCCCAGTTTTAAAACTAAGGGTTTAGACTGACTCAATTCTAACTCCTTCATCTGTTTTTCTAGCGGTGAAGGCCTCTCCTCCAGCCTTCTGGACAGCCTCTAAAACATTTTCAAGCCTTTTTTTATCTGCGAGAGCTATCATGCATCCTCCCCCTCCGGCGCCTGTAAGCTTTGCTCCCAATGCTCCAGCCTTTCGAGCAGCTTGGATAAGCCTTTCCAGCGACTCGTCTGAAACCCCTAAACCATAAAGGAGAGCATGGTTTAAGTTCATCAACTCTCCAAGGGTTTCCATGTCGCCTTCCATTAGAGCCTCCATAGCTCTTAAAACTATTTCACGAGCCGCACCCATAAAGGAATCAAAAATTTTCGGATGTTTATCTTTTAAATTCCTCACTTTTTCAACTTGGACGCGTGTTGACCTTTCAACACCAGTGTTGCCTATGACTAGGGGAATTTCATTTTTAACGTCTAGGGGCTTAAAACCTGTATCCACCTGAAAAAGCAAAGCACCGCCAAAAGTTGCTATTGCAGGGTCAACGCCTGAAGGCGTTCCGTGAACTGTTCTTTCAGCTTCGAAAGCTACGTGAAACAATTGTTCCTTAGACAATTTTAAATTTAGAAGGCTGCCTACGGCGGCTGCAACTGCTGAGGCCACAGCAGCTGAAGATCCTAAACCTGCAGCCACAGGAACTGTGGATTTAACTTCAATGTTTAGGCCTAATTTTCCACCATAAATTTCAAAAACTTTTTCAACTGCGCGTTTTATTGGTTCAAGCTTAATTTTTGCTTCAATAAAATTTCCCTTTTCCACCATGAAACATCCATTTTCGAAATATCCTGAAAGGTTTAGATTTGAGGAGCTTATGAAAAGCCTATTGTCGCCTCGAGGTTTCACCTTTTCATATGCTCTTTTATCTATTGCCAAGACAATCGCGGGTTCCCCGTAAACAACAAAATGTTCTCCGAAAAGTATGACTTTAGCTGGAGCTGAAGCTTTAACCTCCATTTAAACCACTATTTTTTGAAATGAAGGGCTGCGTATCCAACAACGCTGGAGTAGTCGCCTGTTACATCCCCGCTGGTTTTATAGCACAAAAGCTTTGCCTCTTTAGCCCCTAAAACTTTTGAAGCCACTATTAAGGCGGCTACAGGGCCATAACCACAGGCAGTTATATGATTTTCTTCTATGGTTGAATATAATTTCTCTTCATCCATGGATTCAACAGCTTCAAGTGCTAGTCTATCTTTCCTTTCAGCGTTTCTCTGAGGCTCATAGTGACTCATGTCTGTAGAAGCAATTATTACGGCGTTTCTTCCAGCTAAGGCCCTTGCAGCAGCTATCCCCACATCCCTCGCGGAATGCAGGTCTTGCATCAGGAAGCATATGGGAACAATTTTGAAGTTGGAACCGTAAAGATATTGGAGGAAAGGAAGCTGAACTTCAATTGAATGTTCATAACGATGGGCTGAATCGTCAACGTCAATAACACGGGAAGCCTTAACAATTTCACGGGCTGTTTCGCCGTCAATTTCCACGTCGCCTAAAGGTGTACGCCAAAATCCCTCATTCATAACAGCTAAGCCGCTTCCATAGCCTGTGTGATTTGGGCCGAAAATGACAACGGTTTCCGGCTTTCCATCCAAGGCTAGGCTGTAGTAGGCGTGAGCCGCAACCGGACCTGAATACATGTAGCCGGCGTGGGGACAGACCATTCCAACAATGCGCCTTGGGCCTTCCTGCACAGCTTCAGGAATTTTTCCAGGTCCAAGGCTGTGGAGGAAGCACTCTTCAATTTGCCTCTTCAATGATTCAGCCTTGCCAGCGTAGAAGGCTCCAGCCTGGCATGGAAGCCTAATCTTAGTCATTTCCCTAACCCCGCTAGCCTTCCTCCTCTTCCTTTGAGATTTTAGCTTCAAAATCCTCTATTGAAAGGGGTAAATCCTTGTCAGCTGGAATTTCGCCTCTCTCCCTAAGCACCTGCCTCGCCAGCAGCCAGTATATGACGGCGAGGGCTCTTCTGCCCTTGTTATTTGTTGGTATTACAAGGTCAACGCCTGAAAACTCGTTGTCTGTGCTGCATAAGGCTACGACTGGAATCCCTGAGGAGGCAGCCTCCTTAACCGCTTGGAAATCTGCCCTAGGATCAGAAACTACTAAAACGTTCGGTTCTATGCGGTTTGGGTACATGGGATTCGATAAAAGCCCTGGAATGAAACGGCCAACTATGGGGTTTGCGCCAATAACTTCGCAGAATTTTTTGACAGGTTCCTGGGCGTAAAGCCTGGCAGCTGCAGCGGCTATTCGTGAAGGTTCAAATCTTGACAGGAATTTCGCAGCGATTCTTATGCGTTCATCCGTCTTTTTAACGTCTAAAACGAATAGTCCGTCGGGTCTGACGCGGTAAATGAACTTCTCCATATCTCCAGTCTTCATCCTTGTTCCTATATGTATTCCAGCTGATAAAAGTGTGTCTCTGGGTAGCAGAAGCTCTTCTTCTGCGCCTATTCCTGCCTCTCCCTCAAATTTCTCCCCTTCCTCTGCTTTCTTGCCTTTTTCTAATTCAGCCAAGCTTGTCCCTCCTATAAAATTTTGATTTCGGCAATTTTAGCTCTATCTCCAAGGAACTCTTCAACCCTAATAAGCTCGTTTATTTTGGCTATTCTTGAGCCTTCCACAACGCCTGTCTTAATTATTGGGCATTTGAAGGCTACGGCTAAATGAGCTATGTGCCAATCGCAGGTATCTCCGGAGCGGTGGGAGACAACTGGGATGTATCCGTATTTCTTTGCAGTTTCAATGGTCTCCAAAGCATCTGTTAAAGTGCCTACTTGATTAACCTTTATTATCAAAGAGTTCGCGGCTCCCGCTTTCACTCCGTTGATTAGCTTTTCACTGTCTGTTACGAATAGGTCGTCGCCGCACACCAAACAGCCCTTCACTTTTCTCGTCAGCTCAGCAAAGCTTGAGTAGTCCTCTTCGTGGAACGGGTCTTCCACAAAAGTTAAATTGAACTTTTTAATGAGCTCCCGGATAAACTCTAACTGTTCTCCTGAATCCAGAGCTCTGCCATCCCGCCTGTAAATGTACTTTCCCTTTTTAGAGTCCCATAGGGAGGAAGCTGCACAATCAACTCCTAAACCGCATTTAAACTCCATTTCGTTACTCACCTCTTCACATGCATTTGCCAAAATTTCTAAAGCTTCAGTGTTTGTTAGGTTTGCAACCCATGCTCCTTCATCGCTTCTCCCTCCCCCGAAAATTTCGTCCCGTTTTTTTAGGGCTTCCTTTACTTTTTTATGAACTTTAACGTTGGCTAATGCAGCTTCAAAGAAAGATTCAGCTTCGTAGGGGAAAGCTAAAAACTCCTGTAAATCCGGCGTTTTCCCAGATGTGTGTTTTCCACCGCTTATTATGTTTCCAAGGGGGATGGGAAGTTCATAAGCTGCATAGCCTCCTAAATACTGAAATAGGGGTAAACCGTAAGAGTTGGCTGCGGCTTCTGCAGCTGCCAGAGAAATTGCGAAGGCTGTGTTTCCACCTATAACTCTAAAATCTTCAGTGTTGTCTATTTCATGAAGGGTTCTGTCTATCTCCTCTTGGAAGTCGGCGTTTAGCCCTATAAGTTCTGGAACTATAAGCTCCTCAACCTTTTTTATGGCCTCTTCCACTCCGCCTTGAGGGTAGTAGATGACTTCTCCTTTACCTCGACTCTCTCCAGCAGGCGCTGAAGCCCTTCCAAACCCTGAAGTTGTGATAACGTCGACCTCTATGGTTTCATCCCCACGACTGTTGAAAACCTTTCTTGCAAGTATATCTTCGATAACTGTTGACATGTCCCAGCTCTCCCATTATTGCTGATAATATAGGCGTCTAGCCTCTCTTCGCTTTTCAGCTTCTTCGTAAAAGCGTAAAACTTCATCGATTATTTCCACGTGGGATAAAAGCATACGCCTACAACAGTACCGCTTAATTCCTAAGCTGTCGAGGACGTTTCCAGCGTCTTCTCCTGCTTTAACCCTCCTGGCAAACTCTTCCCAACTATCTCCTATTAATTTTCCACAAGTGAAGCATCTTACAGGTATTATCAAATCATTCACCTTTAACATTTTACCTATAGCTTTTCTGGTCTCTTGCCCTTGCCCCTGGGCCTCCGAACTTTTTAGGCTCCTTACGTCTGGAGTCACCGACAACCATTGTTCTGTCATATTCTATAAACTTGGCACGTAGCTGCGGGCTCTTTGTCCATTTAAGTAAAGCGTTGGCAACGGCCATTCTTGCAGCCTCAGCCTGTCCCGCGTATCCCCCGCCTGAAACCTTTATGTCAATGTCAAGCTGCTTCCACACTTCGTCTCCAGCCTGTATTAGGGGCTCCATTATTTTTTGCCGCGCCACTTCAGGCTCATAAATCTCAATGGGGATCATGTTAACCCTTATCCTACCTATGCCAGGCTTTAATACAGCGCGTGCAATAGCTGTTTTTCTTTTACCACTTACAACTAAAACTTTCTTAGCCGGCATATTTACTCTCCACTCCATCCAATTTCTTTTGCGAACTCTTCAAGTGTGCAGTAGGGGCATGTCAACTTTTTGGCTTGCGCTTCCTCCAACTCTTCCATCTCACAGTTTTTAAACTCCTCAGGTAAGCCTATGTAAACCCTAAGCCTCTTATATGCCTGTTTGCCCTTTGGCTGCCTATATGGAAGCATCCCTCTAACTGTTCTCCTCAGAATTCTATCAGGCCTTTTAGGGTGAAATGGGCCTTTCCCAGGGTGTCCCACTTCAAGAAATTCCTTAGCTTCCTTAACTTTGCTTTTCTTTTTACCCGATATCACCGCTTTTTCCGCTTTTACAACTATTATTTTCTCGCCATTTAATAGGCGTTTGGCAATTATGCTGGCCATCCTTCCTAGGATAAGTCCTTCAGCGTTTATAACAGTATAATCTTGATTTTGCATATTCCTATTTCACCCAATTATCTTGACATTTGAACCTTTAGGGTTCTTTTTTGCAAGTTCGAACAGGGTGAGACATTTACCCCGAGCCCTTTTAATTTTATCTTTGGCTTTAGCTGAAAAAGCGAAAGCTGCAACCGTTATTGGATGGTTTATTTCTCCAGCGCCTAAAACTTTTCCCGGCACTGCAACGACGTCGTTTTTATCTGTGAAACGGTTAAGCCGGCTTAAGTTTACAGCAACCCTTTTCCTCCTCGGCTTTGAAAGGATTTCAGCTAGGCTTCTCCATATTTCAGCATTGTTCTCTCTGCTGTGCTTTTTAAGGAAGCGAGTTAGCTCTAAAAGTTCAGGATTTGTTGATTCATTTTCTTTCAAGCCTTTTACACCTCAATTTGACCTTGGATGTCGTTCAACTGTTTCTCTAAAATTTTAACAGCCTCAACCATTATCCTTTCAGGAGGAAGCACACCTGTGGATTCTAGGCTGAAAATGAAAGTGTCCTTATCCCATCCTACTTCTATGGCTTGAGGCTTCTGAGGACACACGTCAACGCAGTCTTGGCACATGGTGCACGCAAACAGATCTCGTACTTCCACCTTTTGCCCAGACTTTACTAAAACATTTCTCGGGCAGATTTCAACGCATTTGCCGCAGGCATCACAGCTTTTAGTGTTAATGCTTATTCTAGGCAAGTATTTGTACGTGCACATGGAAACAGGCTGCCATTTTGCATGGTTCCTTCCCTTTCCAAGTCTTGCATATGCTTCAAGTCTCAACCTCTGACCTTTTGCAAGCCTTATAATTGGGATTTTACCGCTAACTGGAACTATATCCGGATTTTCAGAAACCAGCTCTCCAGAGTAGACGGTTCTAGTTCCTTCTTTAGCCTCCTCATCTAACGTGAGCGTTACCCTGCAGAGGTTACATCCAAACTCACTTTGACATTTACATTCCTCTGGAAGATTATAACTTTCCAAGTCAGTTTTCAAGGGGATTAGCCCGAGCCTATGGGAGATTATTTCATCGTGTAGCACAGAAGAATTTTCAATAATTACGACGTCGTCTATAGCCATGCATGGAACTTCAGATATAACGGTTCTCCGCAGGGCGTTAATGAACGGAGTGTTCACTCCTTTAACAAGTAAGCGCATGCTTTTGTCGTTTTTTTCGAGCACTTTTACTTCCACTTAATCTACGCCCCATAATGGGCTTAAATAAACTGTGTGTCGTTGAATAGAATATTTGTGCAAAATATAAACTTGGCGATTTCCCCTTTGGAGAATCTCTATTTCTTTTGCAGCCTCAATTAGTCCACCTGATCGCCTAAAACTTAAGAAACATTTCAGAGAGAACATGCCCTAATAGCTGACACAGCTTGAAATTTCAAACAGGGTTTTTGGCTTTAATGACAATTGAACGTTGACATCACGTGGGCCTTAGCGCATATATCAAAAGAGAAATTCTATTTTGGCTTTAAGGTTTATTTTAAACTTGGAAAGAATTATGGCTTAGACTCTTCTTCCCCTTCTGCCCCCTGGCCTCCTGGTGCCATCATGGGGTATGGGCGTAATTTCTTCTATTCTCCCTATACGGAAGCCAGCTCTTGCCAGCGCTCTAATCGCTGCCTGCGCACCAGGACCTGGCGTTCTAGGTCCAGGACCGCCTGGCGCCCTTACTTTTATATGTATGGCTGTAACACCCTTGTCTTTGGCGATTTCCGCCGCAGCTGAAGCTGCACGCATAGCAGCGTATGGTGAGGATTCAAGTCTGTCTGCCTTCACAAACATTCCGCCTGATGTTCTAGCTATGGTTTCAGCTCCTGAAAGATCAGTTATATGAACTATTGTATTATTGTAGGAGCTGTAAATGTGGACTACTCCCCATTTATCAGCTTTTTTAGCTGTTGTTGCTGTGGTTGTTCCGCTTGTGCTTCCTCCACTGCTCATTTATTTTTATCCTCCTTTCTGAGGCTTCTTTCCAGCTGCAGGAGCTACTGTGGCTATGACTTGGCGTGTTGGGTGGCTTGGATTTGCAAGGGGGCTTTCAGGTGCGTAGGCTATTTTCTCCTCCTCTTCTCTTGTAACCAGATAGCCTGGCACAGTGACGCGCTTTCCTCCTATTACTATG